>CAYWMU010000163.1:0-6274 GCA_964459395.1 uncultured Bacteriovorax sp. | reverse complement strand
ACTCTCACTCATCTATAGTGATCCTTCCTGTTTATCGTGTGCAAGATATAGATTCATTTGAAGATTGGGAGAGGGCTCAAATCATTTTCAAACTATTAAAGCTCAAGGTGTAGCATGAATATTCTTTTTCGAGCAGATGCTTCTAATATCATAGGTACTGGACATGTTATAAGATGCCTCACTCTAGCAGAAGCTCTTAAAGAGAGAGGTTGTAGAGCAGTATTCATTACGAGAAGCCATCAGGGTAATTTAATACAGTTAATAAGAAAAAGAGGATTTGAGGTTATTGAATTACCAGTTGTTTCTTACGTTAAGTCAAATCTTACGCATTCACATTTGCTAGGGAGTACTATTGAAGAAGATGCTGATCAAACGCTCATAAATATAGCAGATACTTGTTTTGATTGGATCATTGTTGATCATTATGGACTAGATGTCTCTTGGGAAAACAGACTAAGGTCGAAATGTCATAGAATTATGGTAATAGATGATCTTGCAGACAGGAGTCATGACTGTGATGTTCTTTTAGATCAAAACTTTTGGGGTAAGGATACTTTAAGCCGATATGGGCAATTAGTTAATAAAGATTGTGATTTGTTCCTGGGACCTAGATTCGCTCTTCTTAATAAAGCTTATATTGAATTATCAAATAAAAAAAGAATAAGAAATTATGTAAAGAAGGTCTTAGTCTATTTTGGAGGATCAGATCAGCAGAATCTTACTAAAATGGCAATTGATTCTATCATAGAAACGGGACTTGATTTAGAAGTAGAGGTCGTTTTAGGGGCAAATTACCAATTTGAAAACTCACTTACTTGTTTCTTAAATGCAAAGAAAATATCCTTTTATAAAAATCTTCCAGAGCTATCTAGCTTGATGTTAGGCTCGGACCTTATGATTGGAGCAGGGGGGGCAACATCATGGGAGAGGTTGATGCTAGGTCTTCCAAGTATTGTAGTATCTGTTGCTGACAATCAAAAATTACCAATGGGTATTTTAGATAATGAAGGGGTTATAATATATGCGGGTGATAGTTCCAAATTAGATATAGGGACTTTGGAACGCGAATTGACGAATGTTTTATCTGAACCCGAAACAATCAAAGTAATGTCAGAAAAATGTTACAGTTTTATGGCCAATTACGATCATTCTAAACTTATTAATAGAATTCTAGGAATATGAAATGGAAAAAAAGATAAAAATAGGAAATATCGAGATTAATGAGCATTCTCCTGCATTTATTATTGCGGAGTTATCAGCAAATCATAATCAAAATAAGCAACTAGCTTTTGATACGATTTATGCAATGAAGGAGTCAGGAGCGGACGCGGTCAAAGTTCAAACTTATACTGCAGATACAATCACTTTGAAATGTGAGAAAGATGATTTCTTAATTAAACAAGGAACTATTTGGGATGGTGCTTACCTTCATGATTTATATCTCCAAGCTTATACCCCTTGGGAATGGCATAAGGATCTGCAGGATTACGCTGTAAGCTTAGGTTTAGAATTCTTCTCTTCGCCTTTTGATACCTCAGCAGTAGACTTACTTGAATCATTAAGTGTGCCTTGTTACAAAATAGCTTCTTTCGAAATCACCGATTTGAATCTAATAGATTATGTGGCAAGAAAAAAGAAGCCAGTAATTATATCGACAGGTATAGCCAGACTGGAAGATATTTCACTTGCAGTAGAAACCTGCAAAAATGCTGGTAATGAACAAGTAATTCTTTTGAAGTGTACTTCTAGTTACCCAGCCCCTATAGAAGAGGCAAACTTATTAACTATTCCTCATCTAGCATCAACATTTGATGTTATTTCAGGTTTAAGCGATCATACCATGGGAAGTGAGTGCTCGATTGCATCCATTGCTCTCGGTGGAAAAGTAATTGAAAAGCACTTTATTCTTGATCGAGCGCTCGGAGGCCCAGACTCAAAATTCTCGATGAATCCTCAAGAATTCAAATCGATGGTAAACTCAGTAAGAATGGTTGAATCGGCATTAGGAAAAGTTTCGTATGACTTGTCTGAAAAACAGATTAATAGCCGTCAGCACTCAAGATCACTATATTTCGTAAAAGATATAAAAAAAGGTGAGCTAATCACTTCTGAAAATTTAAAATCTATCAGGCCAGGCTTCGGTTTGCATCCGAAATATTTAAATGACTTCATAGGAAAAAAGGCTCGATTAAATATCGAGAGAGGAACTAGAGCTAGTTTTTCTTTAATTGAATAAAGAGTTGTAAGTGAAAAAAAACTTCAAGATAGTAGTTATTGGATTTAATGCAGGATATGTGAAGTATATACTCTCACAGTTGGGTGTAAATGAAGATGTTTTACTTATCAATAACTCCTTGTTTGTAGCGAACGAATTTCCGGACTTCCCATTTTATCATTTGAAATCAAATGACATTCCCTGGTATATTTCAGATAGTTTCTCATGTGATCTTCTTTTGGTTGATTCTTCTCTGGGTATAAATGTTGAAGATATTTCATTCAAGCATCTTGAATTTGTACATGTCGATACATTGGGGAGTGAGATAAAAATTTTCAACAAAAATATTCTTCTTCCTCCTCTGGACTTCGAAACGAGAAATATAGAAGGTTTAGAAGTTGGTAATATTTTAGTAACATCTGTGTCAGATAAAGTACCCCTTATTAGGAGCATCAGAGAAGCAACGTTAGGCTTTATGGAAGGAATAAAAATTTACGGAATTGATTTACATCATGATCCTGTTTCCAAGTATTTCTTAGATGGTTTTTATCAGCAAAAGAGCAAAGGTGAACTTTTTATAAATGAAGTTTTAGAAATCTGTGTAAGAAATAGTATAAAACACATAATCCCAACAAGAGATGGAGAACTAGAGTTCTTTTCAAAAAATAAAGCAGTGTTCAACAATGAAGGGATAGATATTTTTGTTTCTGAGTTGTCGGTTATTGAAACATGTTTAGATAAGCTTAAATTTTTTAATGTTTTGGGAGCCTACTTCGATGAAATAATACCTACTTTTTCCGACTCTGAAAGCTTCAGTGATAATGATGTGATTGTAGTTAAGGAGAGACTGGGTGCGGGAAGTCATAACTTGATGCTTGGAGTTCATAAAACATCTTTTGAACAGGAGAAATTCGAAAGTCCAATTTTTCAACCTCATATAGAAGGAGAAGAGTTTAGCATCGATAGCTATTATGATGGGGATTTTTTAATATCTTGTTGTCGAAGAAGAACTCTTGTAAAAAATGGAGAGTCTCAGATAACAGAAGAGGTTATGAACGATGAGTTTCAAAAGATTGTACAAGATATCATAAAAAAATTCAATATTAAGGGGCATTCAGTGTTCCAAGCTATAATAGACTCCAATGAAAAGATTCATATAATCGAATGCAACTCTCGTTTCGGTGGAGCTTCATCATTCTCAGTAGCTGCCGGAGTCGATACTTTTACATACTACCTGTTCAGGTACTATTTTAAAAAAATGTTTACTCCTTTTTATAAATCGGATGAAATCTTGTTGAAACAAGTGAGATACAAGAATGATATGATTTTATCTGCTAAAGGTTGATCATGGCTTCAGCTATTATTTTTGATTTGGATAACACTCTCTATAATGAGTTTGATTATGTAAGAAGTGGTTTTGAAGTAGTTTCTAGGTATTTATCTCAAAAGTACAACGTAGATCATGATCTGATATTTCAGCAATGTTTAAAAGATGTTGCGTTAAATGGTCGTGGGAAGGTATTTGATAGAGTTCTCGATTTCTTTGGAATCCAATCTTCGGAAATACTGGTTCAACTACTTGTTGTGCTTTATCGAAATCATAAGCCAGATGTAAGCCTAAAAAACGAAGTGAAAGATTTCTTAAAAGACTTAAAACAACAGGGGTATAAACTAGGGTTGATTACAGACGGAGACAGTTCTTTACAATTGAAAAAGATTGAGTCCTTGAAGTTAGGTTCTTATTTTGATTTTATATTACACACAGACATCTTAGGAAAAGGATTTGAAAAACCCTCTCCTGTGCCATTTTTGCTAACGTTGAAGTATTTGGATGTTCGTGCAGAGGATTCGATTTATGTGGGAGATAGGTTTATTAAAGATTACCAAGGAGCGAGAGCAGTTGGAATGAAAAGTATACTATATACGGAATACTTTAGAGATCCAGAGGTAAAAGAAGATTGTTTGCATTCTTGTGACTTAGAGAGTTTGAGTGATTTAATTAAATCTATATGAATTAGTGATAAAAGAGTGGGTTATGAAAAAGTCGATAAATGTTCTGGTAGGGTCTACTGAAGATGAAAAGCTGCTACGCGAGTCAAGATTGAGTATGTTAAAAAATACGCCTATTCCAGATGAGGAACTTCTGAGTAACTTAGGCCTTTTTTTGAGCAGACAAACTCTTTCAAGAGTCTTGTTTATGAATGAGTTGTATCAAAGAATAATAGATATCCACGGTGTCGTAATGGAGTTCGGAGTACGCTGGGGGCAAAACTTGGCTTTATTCCAGAACTTCAGGGGGATGTATGAACCATTTAATCATAGCCGAAAGATTATAGGTTTTGATACTTTCGATGGCTTTCCTGAAGTAAGCAGTAAAGATGGTAGCCTCATTTCGGCCGGAGATTATTCTGTAACTGCGAATTATGAGAAATACTTGAGTAGAGTTTTAGAAATTAATGAAGCTGAAAGCCCTATCTCTCACAAAAAAAAATACTCTTTAGAGATTGGGGATGCTTGTATCAAGTTGGATGAGTATCTGGCAAAACATCCTGAAACGATTATTTCGCTAGCCTATTTTGATTTTGATATTTATGCTCCAACTAAGAAATGTCTTGAGTCGATACTCCCTCATCTAACAAAAAATTCAATTATTGCGTTTGATGAATTGAATTGCGAAGCTTTTCCAGGCGAAACTATCGCTTTAAGAGAGGTGTTAGGCTTAAGCAAGTATAGTATAAGACGCTCTCCCTTAAATCCGCTTTGTTCCTATATTGTGATTGATTAAAGTATTTTTAAGTTATGAACAAATTAACTATGAAAAGTGAATTATTTTTTTATATGATATTATTTCAGTCATTTGAGTTTGCCTTAAGCTAATTCGATAGGTTTTATAATTAAGGAAAGGCTGTTGTTAATTGAGTTCTGACTAATGAATTAACTACTCAGCAGGCTCTTAAGTCTAGACCTATCAATCAGGTCATGAGGACGCGTATTGAGAGCATCGAAGTTTGATATATCTTCTAAGTTAACCTGTGAGACTCCTTCAAAATTGAACTTAGCATACTCCTTAATCTGCAATGTTGGAATCCCTAAGAAATGGCTCTGAATAAGAGTGGACGAATTTGTACCAATTGTAAGAAAGCATTCTTGCAATTCTTTTTCTAATGGGCGACTGCTAAGGTCGATTTTATTATCTTTAAAAAGCTTTAATATTTGTTGATTTTCTCTGTCCTTTGGATGCAAACGTATAATGATTTTTTTATCGGGATAGCTTGATTTTATTTGCCTTATTAAATGAAAGACATTCTCTTTAAAAAGCTCTAACGGTTCAAGTACTACCAGTACATTCTTCTTCATTCTGTCAGATTTATTTTTAATTTTAAATGGAAAGCCAATATAATTGATTTTTTCGAGAAAAGGTTTCAGCTCTTCTTCTTGCTGTTTAGTCCAGGCTATTACTGTATCTGCTTGTGAAGGAGCGATAGCAACGAGGTAGGGATCTTGAATATAGCCATGCAGTAATACAGTGAACTTGATATCCATTTGTTTAGCGGCTTCAATCATTAGCCTATGCATTCCCTGCATCTCTGCGCTTGCTATAATATGTTTAACGTTGAGGAGAGTTAAAATCTTTTTTGTTGAAGATAGCATCTTCATTGTAATTTCATCGAGCTGATTAATTAATTCTTGGTCACTGAGTGCGCAATATAGATCCTGACTAAGGATTTTATCTATAATTTTGTTTAGATTTTTATCTTTGAAGATGATATAAGAGATAGGCGTTGTTCGGTGTTTGATGCTCTTCATAGTGAGAGAGGCAATTACTAACTTTTCAAAAAAGTTAAATCTCTTTGGTAGTAAAAGCAGACTTTTTTCTCGACTATCGATTTTTAAAATGAAACATTTTATCAAAACTAGAATTCTAATCAGAGGGGATCTTGTTTTCAGTAAAGATAGATTTTTTCTTATATTTGAAAGACGTTTTAATTCGTAATCACGTAAGGACTGTTCAAGTAGCATGAAAGCAAAAGGATGTTTTTTGGCGAAAGGACCATATTT
>CAYWMU010000162.1:0-6384 GCA_964459395.1 uncultured Bacteriovorax sp. | reverse complement strand
CTTTATCCCCTTTGATAGAGCAGGTCTCAGCATTAACCTGAGATCTTAGTTCTACTGCTGCAAATGAAGAAAGAGATAGTGAAAGAATTGCGGAAGCAATGATTGTTTTAAACATAAAATTCTCCTAAAGAGTTTTTGACTCAACTAACTTTAGAAGATGAAAAATACTAAGTAAAGGTGCAGGTTCGCTTATGGCAGCTGAATTTTTTGAGTCGTTTCAGTTTCTGGGTCAGAAATAATGACTGTATCTTTTTGAAGACTCCACTTCACCTCTACTTTCCCCTCTTTCCCTGTAAGAGATTGATAGGAAACGGGAAAATCTCCCAGAACCTTCATGTCTTTTTTAGTAACTAATAATGCGCGGTGTATTTCTTTTAACTCGCTGGTGCCAGCAACTCCGGCCTTATAAATGATGCGATTTAATTCAGGCGAAAAAGATTCTACTTTGATGAAAGAAGGAATCCCTCCTTCTGAAATAATAGCGAAAGATTTTTTATTAGAGTCGACTAAATAAAACTCATCCTTTTTCTTCACTACTTCCCAGGCAAAAGCACTGCTAGAAAAAATAAATAAAAGAAGTGCTAAACGAAGCTTCATTTTTTGCTCCAAGGATTATTTCTAAAAGACCATCCAATATCCCGGTAAAAGATATGTCGTTTGCCCGATTTTCTTAAAGAAACACCATTCAAGGTAATTGGAACAACTTTGGACGGAGTCTTCCAAGGAGGGCTCACACTGTTAGTGTGATAATGGTAAACTCTCCTCTGAGTTGAAGTCAGCTCAGTATTCTTGAGCTTGATAAAAGCATCAAGTGCATGCTGGGTTTGATTATCGCTATTATCCCTATTGAGAGCATCACTCCAATGATGGGCCCCTCTGTTATACATCGAAAATTGTGAGGGCTGAAGAGCAGCATCGAGTACATTGGCGTCCGAGAAGCCTTTGCTACGGGCATACTCTTTTCTGTTTTCGAGAACCATCATGATCGCCACCATCTCTTCAATTGGTGGGGCCAGAACTCCGGCCTCTCCGATTGAGGTTACGATATGTCCCAAAAACTCTTGCTCAGTTGGATTGAGTTTCGAATAAAATAAAGGAAAAACTTTAGTTCTATCACTTGATCTTAATCTCTTTCCACCTGAAAGCGTCTGTTTGATTGAGTTTAAACATTGCTCTAATTTGTTCTTCGAATTACCAGAAATTCTTCCAGCTAAGACATCGCAACCAGGGAGCCAATTCTGCCTTTGTGTTGGAAGTGCTGCTTGAACTTGAGGAGTTGAACGCACAGTAGGAACGGCCGTTTCCTCGCAATCAAGTTCTACTTTCACAATTTCTTGAATGTTTTCAGGAAGAGAACTTAAATATTCAGGCTTGAAAGCAGCATGATATTTATTGGTTCCAGTCTCATCAATGAAAGTGAAAATATCTCCACCTTTATAGCTCTCTTCATCGAGTTTGAGTTTTCCAGATGCGAAGTCATCCCAAATTGTTTTGTCTGACTTAACGGAAACAAGTTCCGGGATTTTCGAATACACGCCATCAACTTGGGCAGGAGACATACTTTTGGTCAGAGGGATAAAAGCGCGTTTGAAATCATTGGTTGGATTATTAACTCGTTTCAAAGTCCCTAAGTGCTCCAGAACAGCATCATCGTTATCACTACTTGTCGGAGAGGGAACATGAGGAAGAGCAACTTCATTATTTGCATTATCTAAAACAGCGAATTTTCTTTTGGCCTCATCTGATGAAAGGTAGACCCAACCTACTTGGCCTCTATTGGCCCCATCTGTTGATCTTACCTGAAATGAAACGCCATGTTCATGTTGAGTGTTTACAGAAATAATTTCGGCCTTAGCCCCTGGATTGAGAGCACCTACATGATAATCCTCTCTGCCAAATACTGGCTGAGAGGCCAAAACGGTCTGCTCTTCGATGACAATTGATTGTGGGAGTGCCCATACATTACATGTAAATAATATCCAGAGAGCACTTGTTACTAATCTTCTTTTAGCCATTAACTCCCTATCGGAGGAGTCCTGAGTATTCTTAACTTATTTCATCACCTATATTCAAAGATTTAGAAGTTTTTGCTCCTAATTCTTTTAGTTTTTCCATACGAGAGGCAACGGAACCTCTACCATTAAGCATGCGGGAGCGCATGAGAACGAGTGATTCATGGAGCTTACCTACTTGCTGATCCATCTGATCAAGGTCTGCTGCTACGGCTACGAATTTATCATAAAGTGCCCCGGCCTGACGGGCAATTTCTAAAGAATTTTTTGTTTGTCTTTGTTGACGCCAAAGACTTGAAACAGTTTTTAAAGTCGCAAGTAAAGTTGAAGGTCCCACTAACACGATGTTTTTATCCCAAGCATACTCAAAAATCTCATGATCTTTCTGCATGGCCAACATGAATGCTCCTTCAATGGGAACAAAAAGCATCACATAATCAGGTGTGATGAGCTTATCTAAGAGATGATAATTTTTATCTGAAAGATTTTTTATATGTCCATAAAGTGAATCTAAAAATAACGAAAGATCTCCTTCATTAGGGTCCGATACAAAGCGTTCATAACTTGTCAGTGTTACTTTAGCATCTACGATGAGGTGTTTATCCTCTGGAAGCATGATAATGGCATCTGGCATTTGCACTCTCCCATCTTCCGACCTCAACCCCATGCCTTCACCTTGAAGGATAAATTCTTCTCCTCTTCTAAGACCTGAGGATTCGAGGATACGTTCTAGAATCATCTCTCCCCAATTACCTTGGACTTTAGCGTCCCCTTTAAGGGCCTTCGTTAAATTGGCCGTTTCCTGTCCCATTAAGCGTGAAACCTCTCCAAGTCTTTCAATCTCAGTCTGAAGTTTTACTCTATCTCTTAAATCCTTTTCATGAATTTCTTCTACCTTGGATTCGAATTCAAATAGTTTCTCTTTAAATGGTTTGAGGTAAAGGTCGAGTTGCTTAAGAGATTCTTCTTGAAGAAGGCGAGACTTTTCATCAACTATTTTATGACTCAGCAATGAGAGCCTCTCTTCAAGTTGCTTGGCCTGTTTTTGATGTTCTTCAAGTTGTATTAATTGTTTTTGTTCTGCGACTTTAAGAAGCACATTAAGTTTTTGAGAGCGGAAGAAGTGAAAAACTAACCCCAGTAAAAGACCTAGAAAAAAAAGAACTATTTCCATGGTATTCCTTTAAAATAACAATCTCCTTATTATTTCAACAAATATCCTCTAGGTAAAGCATTCAAACAGTTGAATAAAGTCAGCTTTACCTTAAAATGAAAGTATGACAAAAAAAAATGAAGTAGCTCTCAACTTTGATCCTCAACTTACTAAAAAGTTTAAAGAAGCTTCTTTAAAAAAAACAGAGATCAATGATTTTATCCAAGAGTTTCTAGTTCAATTCTTATCAGAGGACACAAAGAAGGCCTATATCAAAGACCTCACCTTCTTCTTTGATTTTTTAAAGTCAGGCAACCAAGTAATCACTCACCCTTCTCAGATTCAATCCTTTCATTTTGGACTTTATAGAGACCACCTTATTGAGAAGGGTCTTGCATCCGCGACAGTGAACAGAAGACTCGTTTGTATTCGATCCTTTATTAAATGGGCCGTATCAAGTCGATTAATGGAACACAACCCACTCGATACAATTAAGCTCCCAAAGGTTCAAACTGAATCCCCCACTGTTGCATTTGATGATGATGAAGTTATCCTCATGATCAATACACCAGACCTTTCAACTCATAAAGGTAGGACTCATCGCCTGATCATGGTGCTCTTATTTAACTTGGGACTCAGACGTTCAGAACTCACCCATATTCGACTTCAAGACTTCTACCAAGAACGTGGACACTTCGTTCTCAGAATCCATGGGAAAGGAGATAAGATAAGGCTCATCCCTATTAACGATAACGTTTACAAAGAAGTTCAAAGCTATATCAATCATCTTAAAGACGAAGCTATTGAACTTTTTCCTTCCGACTTTCTTCTTCAAACAGATCTTCGAAAAAAGAACACAAAACCAATGGATGGATCAACAATCTACCGAACCATTCAGAACTATGCCCATAAACTAGGAATTAATAAGTCCGTGTCCCCCCATTCCTGCCGTGCTACTGTTATTTCTCATCTGTTAGACACTCAGCTCACTCCAATTCGTGATGTGGCAACCTTTGCAGGACACTCAAATATCACGACAACTGAACGTTACGATAAACGAAGAAAGAATCTAGATAAATCTGCTGCCTATCAAGTGGATTATAATGAAAAGAAATCTAGCTAGCTTCAAGAAGAGACTCTTCAATAAGTCCTTTGGAGTGAGAAACAAATTCTTGTAGTGTCTGAGCTGCATGATGATTCTCAAAACGATCAAAATTCACGAAGTAGTAATAAAGCTTTCTTTTCATGAAATCAAATTTGATTTGAGACTTAATTCCCTTGGTATTGATTGATATACGAGCCGTAGAATGGGCCGAGTATAGAAAGCTATTCGCCTTGCTAAAAAGATAGCTCCTCATTTCGGAGAGATCCATTCCTTTAGTTTCTTTTAAAATGGTATGATCGAGAAAGAAATTAATCTTTCCTTCAATAATAGGCTTTTCAGACGAGAGGAGAATTCCATGCGGAGACATCTGCTCTAAATTAACTAAATGAACACTGTGATTTTGCTCTAGGAGAAGACGTGTTTTGAATCGAAGCCTAAACGATCTTCGAGATAACTTTCCAGTTAATAACAAGACCATAACAAACTCTTGATACATCACTGGATGAAACAAATCGGATAGAACAATAGAATCAAACGGCCCGTGCCCACTTAGAAATGAAACTTCGATGCGGTTTGATACTGATAGAGCACTCTCTCCTAAAATATGATCTTGATAGAGATCAAACATACTTCTTTCAATGACCCCCCGCTTATGTTTAAGCCATATGGGAATTTCTTTAAGTGCATTTAAGGAATTTACTTTCTTTTGGTATTCTTCTTTTAGCTGAGGATTCTTTTCAATAAGTTTTAATATGTTTAAACATGATTCATCAGAATCGGCCCAATGAAAACAAACAGAGTCCAATTCACATAACTTAATCTTTTGTGTCCAAAAAAAATCATCTGCTTTTTTGAAGGTATTAAGATTTAAGATACGGGACATAGAGAAAACCTCGAGTAGAAAGACTTAGGTGTTTCTTATCGTCATTTCGAAAGAAAAAATGAGTTGTTCAGGCCAAACTTCGTACTATGTCGACAAACGATTGATTTTCTTTTCTAAACTGTGAAAAAGAGAAGTAACTAAAGATTATTGAAATCAAAAAAGGAATCGATAAACTAGTTAACACTTGAAAGACATCAAGACTAATAGGCAGTCCTCTCTCAACAAAAATATCTGGTACAATGAGGTGTCCATACCTCTCAAGCATGAGAAGTAAACCATACCCGAAGATTGCTCCGCAGATAACAGTGAAACCTGAGAGCATCAATGTGAAGCGATAACAAAGTGAAATAATCTTTCCTTGAGACATTCCTAGAATCCAAAAACTCATAAGGTCGCGTCTGATCTTAGAATAAAATATCAAAAGGCCTGAAGTAATAGCTATCGCCACAAGAAAGCTCATAGAAATAAATAAAAAGAGCATCACCTTCGTTTCAAGATCTAAAGACCAAACTAATGCTTCATTCATATCACTCCAACGAAGCCACTGAATCTTTGGTGAAAGAGCTTTAATATCATCTATTACTTGAGGAGCTAATTCTTCAAAGATAAGTATTTGATTAATATTTCTTTGTCGCAGAAGGTTTTGTACAAGCGATAACCTTGACCACACCTCAAAATCATCAACCTCTAGAAGTTCTGTAAAAAGATAATCACTCACTTCATCAGAGATAAAACGCGGAACCTCACCCATAATAGAGTCCGTAACCCCAGGGGCAATGATTTGGATATCATCCATAAATTGGGCCCGCAGTTTCGCGGCGACTTCACTACCAAGTACAAGCCCCGTAAAATCTTTATTTTCTAAAAAAGAAACGTTACTTAAACCTTCATCAACACCATGAATCTTGGCCGGAGTAATTAAATTGTGATGCTTTAATAAAACTTCCGCTTCTAGTTCTCCTACGAACTTTATGTTTTTCTCTTTTAATTGATCCCTTAGTGAAGAAATCTCATGACGATCGAGTTCACTAATTTTGATAAGATGATGCCCATGAATATTTTTTGAACGGGCCACAAGCCCCTTTTGTAATCCTCCCATAATTCCTTGAATCACAAGTAGTGAAAAGGATGAGAGAAAAAGACCCACCACTGCTATAAAGAGCAGTTTTTGGCGGGTCTTAGAATGAAAAAGATATCCTAAAAAATATCTATAAAAAGCAAAACTTTGCAT
>CAYWMU010000161.1:0-6387 GCA_964459395.1 uncultured Bacteriovorax sp. | reverse complement strand
TTATTGGTGAAGGTGAACGAGATGAAGCTCCTATGCTCTACATCGGAGAAAAAGTAGGAACAGGGAATGGTTCTAAACTTGAAATCGCTCTTGATCCCCTAGAAGGTACAACGATCTGTGCTCACGGTGGACCTAACTCAATTTCAGTGATGGCCATTGGTGAAGCAGGTAATATGCTTCATGCACCTGATACATATATGTTAAAAATTGCGACAGGTAGAGAGGGGAAAGGTGTCGTTGATATTCGTGAAACTCCTACCGAAAACCTTAAACGCTTAGCTGATGTAAAAAAATGTCGTGTAGCTGATCTCACTGCGGTGGTTTTAGATCGTCCTCGCCATAAAGATCTTATTGAAGAAATTCGTGCAGCAGGGGCCCGTATTCAACTCATTGGAGACGGTGATGTGGCCTCGGCCATTGCTACGGCGACTCCTAACTCCGGTGTGGATATTCTTTTTGGTATTGGTGGAGCTCCAGAAGGTGTGATCGCTGCTGCTGCTCTTCAGTGTCTTGGAGGGGAGTTTCAAGGAATTCTTCAGCCGAGAAATAACGAAGAAATTGAGCGTGCTCGTAAAATGGGAATTACCGATATTAATAAAGTTTTTAAAATTGATGAACTTGCAAAAGGTAATCTCATGTTCTGTGCCACAGGAGTGACTTCTGGTAACTTCCTCGATGGCGTCATTTTTAAGTCATGGGGATGCTACACTCACTCAATTGTAATGCGTTCAGAGTCAGGAACTATCCGTCACATTAGAGCTGAACACCATTTTGATAAGAAACCACGTTACTAAGGAAGAAAGTCATGGCAAAGGCCGAAAGAACTGAAACATTTGATGTCCCGGTAGAGAAATTCTACAAAGCTATTATTGATTACTCCAATTACCCAACATTTGTTGATGGAGTTAAATCAGTTGATTTAAAAAACTCAACTGAAGCTGGTGCTGAACTCACAATGAATCTCAATATCATCAAAGAGATTTCTTACACTATTAATCTTAAGCATACTCCTAACCAAGAGGTGAGCTGGTCACTTGTTAAGGGAGATATGATGAAGCTCAATAATGGGCGCTGGACTCTTAAAGATGCAGGAAATGGAAAAACTGAGGTGACTTATTCACTTGAAGTAGAACTTAAAGGTTTCTTCCCTGGTCTTGGGGTTATTGAAAAAACATTAGTTAATACAAATCTACCTTTAACAATGAAGGCCTTTGCAAAAAGAGCTGCGAGCTTATAAATGGATGAAAAAGATTTAAAAGATAAAGATGGAAAGATTGGTGACCTCTTAAAGAAGGCCTTGGCCACAGGAGTGTCTGCAGCTTTTATGACTGAGGAAGGAGTGAGAAATCTTCTTAAAGATGTTCCCCTTCCTAAGGATATGGTTGGAGGGCTCTTAGAGAACGCCAAAAATACCAAAACAGAGTTTGTTTCTTCTGTAAAAAATGAACTCAAATCTTATCTTGAAAAAATAGATCTTAGTCGAGAGATCGACAAAATTGCTGAAAAATATGATTTTGAAGTTAAAGCTACAATCCGTTTAAAGAAAAAAGCCGATATTAAAGATGAAGAATAAATTCTCGGAGCACTATAAAAAAGTGCTCCAAGATTTTGGACCTAATCAAAATCTCCTGATCGTTTCCAAAACTCGAACGATAGATGAAATCAAAGCTTACTACGAATTGGGTCATCGTCATTTTGGCGAAAACCGAGTTCAAGAGCTATTGATGAAGTCTGAGCAGCTAAAAGAAATGTGTCCAGATATTTGTTGGCATATGATTGGCCATCTCCAATCAAACAAGATCAAAGATCTTTATAAGGTAGATACTCTGTATGCTATTCATTCTGTTGATTCTCTCAGCTTAGTGGAGCAACTTATCAAATATGCAGATAGGTTGAATCATGAAGTGAGAGTTTTTCTTCAGTACAATACCTCAAGAGAAGAAGAGAAATCGGGCTTTGAGAAGATTGAAGAGCTTAAAATGAGTATGAATCTGCTTCAGAACTCAAAGAAACTCAAAGTTCAAGGACTAATGACCATGGGCGCCCTTAGAGTTGAGGATCAAATGGTGAGTGCCAGACGTTGTTTCGAAGAACTGGCCCAAATCAAGGCCAATTTAGACCCAACCCTTGAATTAAGTATGGGGATGAGTCAGGACTATCATATTGCTCTAGAATGTGGTTCCAGCTGGTTACGACTTGGAACAATGATGTTTGAGTCAGAAAGTCTGTAATAAATTCTTTGCTAATACCTATCTAATTTTTTACTTAGACAACCCCTGTTAATTCGAATTATTTAGATAGATAAATATTTCCACAGGGGAGAATTGAAATGGATACTCTTCGTAAAGTTCCTGAATTAAGTCTAATGAGTTTTTTGAATGGTTCAAATAATGACAAAGTCACCTTTGTTAATAACCTTTTCTCAGGTCTTAAAGACTATGGCTTTATCATTTTAGTTGATCATCCAGTCGACTCAGCACTTACAAGTAAGGCCTATGATCTTATTCATGAGTTCTTCCAGCTCCCGGTTGAAACTAAGAGAAAATATGTTTGTAAAGAGGGCGGTGGTCAGCGCGGCTATACTGCATTCGGAGTTGAGCACGCCAAAAATTCAAAATATCCTGATCTTAAAGAGTTCTGGCATGTAGGTCGTGAGTCTCTGGTGAATCCAGCACGTTTTGGAAAATACTTTCCTGAAAATATCTGGCCAGAAGAAATTCCTGAGTTCAAAGACACATTTCTAAAACTCTATAATGCTTTAGATACAACTTCAGTAGTGATCTTAGATGCTCTTGGAATGGCCCTTGATGTTCCTCAGGACTACTTTAGAAATATGGTTCAGGATGGAAACTCTATTATTCGTCCCATTCATTACCCACCACTAGGTCCAGATGCTCCAAAGAATAGCGTCCGCTCAGCTGCTCATGAAGATATTAACCTTATTACAGTGATGGTTGGAGCAACTTCATCAGGTCTTGAACTGCTTGACCGTGATGGAGAGTGGTTAAGAGTTGAAACAAATGAAAAGCAACTTGTTGTAGACTCAGGAGATATGCTGTCACGTCTAACAAATGATGTGATTCCTGCAACAACTCACAGAGTGGTTAATCCTGATGATGCATCATCAAATCGTTATTCAATGCCATTTTTCGTGCATCCTAATCCTGATACAATGCTTTCTTGTATTCCTTCATGTATTGGAACAGGAGCAAAGTACGAGCCGATCAATTCTCATGAGTGGTTAATGATCCGTTTAAGAGAAATTGGATTAGTTAAGTAATTTAGAAAAATCTGCGCAGGCCAATGCTTGATTTAAAGTTGGTCTGCGTAGTTGTTTGATCATCACCAGTTTCTTGCTGTTCATTAGTCTGTAAGCTTTCAACACCTGCTTCAATCAAAAACTCCCAATCATAGTTAAATGGATAAGTTATACCGGCCTTAAATCCGGGAAGCATAGCAACCGTTCCTGACTGTTTGAGCGCTTCAACTTCAGTAGATGAGTATCCTGCACCAAAACCTAGGGCCACAAAAAATTTACCAGGAATATATTCTTCAAGCATTTTGAAATAATACAGGAAGTCCACGACGAGCATTGAGCGGTTGGTGATAAAAGAACTTGATTGATAGTTAATGGCCTCTCGATCAAAACGAAGACCCACATCAAAAGCAAAGTGATTACCTAAATCTTTTTCATAATAAATCTCCCCACCAATTGATCCTCGGCTGGCAGCATTGGCAGGAGCGTCTGAGACTGACTCTGAGATTCCTCGTCCAAAAGTTCCTCGGAAAACAAAGGACTGCTTTTTAGGTGGAATCTGACTCAAGATATATTTCTTTCTTACTTTTTCAGGAGCAAGGGCCCAGAGATATTCTTTAGCAGGGTAGAGAGTGACAATCTCGCCTTTTGTAAAAGGCATATTGAGATCAGGATTAACTAATTCCCAATGAGTGAAATTTCCAGTAACAGTTCTCGCTCGAGCAATAACTGAGACATTTTCCGCAGTGAAGGTTGCAGTATGTCCCGGTTGAACACCCTGACGCTTACCATTTCGTGTGATAAAAGTTTTTCCTGTCTTTGACACTGCTTGGATAATGATGAGCTCATAAGCAAATGAGCTTAGGGAGAAGAGTGAGAGCAAGATAAAAACAAAGGTATGATGAAAGCGCATACTTTCATCATACCAGAGTCTTAAACTCTCACAATTAATACTTAAAAATGGACGGAGTGTAGTAACCATTAGCGAGGTCACGAGTAGTTGAGTTGATTTGTACTCTTTCCGTGTTAATAATCCCTAGGTGCATAATGTTGCTATCAGTAACGCTATTGTCGACATAAGTGAAGCCGAGAATATCTCTGATATTTTCATTATTTGTCGGCGAAATATTTCCAGCAGTTGCAATCGTTTGATTTTCTAAAATATTACTTACACCTAATAGAGGAGCCGCTGGAGAGATATCTGCACCAGCTCGGGATACCGGTTGGCAACTACCACAAGACACGGTGTTGTTAGAGAGAGTTTTAAATGCATGCACTCCAAGTGTACTTGAAATGAGGATCCTTGCTTCCGCGATCGTGGTCACTGAATAAGTATCAGTTGATGCCGCCTGGATGGCAAAGTCATAAAGAGTCTCTCCATTTGCCATAAAGTCAGTGAAGAAATTAGTGGTTGAACTATCTGATGCTCGAGATTGATCAAAAGACCAAATTCGAGAGAAATCAGCTGAACCCAAATTTGCTTCTAGGCGAGTGAGAGCTATACTCTTATCTCCTGCTTGTCCCATCACATAGTAGAAATTGTTGGTTGGGGTATTCGCAGAAAGTCTGATCTTTTCAACATTTCTTGCGCCCAAAATTGGATAATTAACACCTGTAGTGAAGTCAGTCCCGGAGAACTTAATAAGGTTCCCTTTACTTGCATTATCTGCGTAAGCAATAATGACGTTACCATCTCTATCTACAGCATTGTCAAAATCATTGGAGTGAGTTCCACCGAGGAGAGTTGTTGTCATTCCTCCACTTGCGGTAGAAACAAGGTATAAACTCTGCGTACTATCATTTTGAATTCGCTCCACACTAATAACTTTATTATTAGGAGCCGCCGCAGAAAGGTTAATATAAGGAACATAGAGATAATTACTATCAACCCAGATTTGTCCTAACTTATTCGTTACCTGCATCACTCTTGCATCCTCATTGGCAATAGGCCCATGAATAGTAAGGGACGCTCCACCGTGATGAACTGCCGTGAAACCGAGTTCTGCGTGAGAGTTAATAGCGTTGGTAAGGTTTAGAGCTAAGTCAGTTGAATCCACACCGGCTGCAGTCACTGTAAGCGGATAGGTAGAAGTAGAGTATCCAAGTGAGATCGTAGAACCACTCAGAAGATTACTTGTATCAAGTGTAATTGATCCGCTAAGAATTTGGAGATCTTCAGCACTATCGGCTCCTGCCCAACATGCAGTACACGGATTCTGGCTATGATCAACGTAGAAACCTTCGTAGTTAAAAGCAAACGGAGCTTGATGAAGATTAGGTGCGGTTTTTTGTCCTCTTCCTAATCCTTTATAGATTCGTCTTACTTCTGGTTTATAGCTTAAGTCGTGAGCATCGTTCACAAAGTTAGCGAGATAAGCAATATAAACACTATCTTCATCTCCCGCGATGCGAAGATCTTTTACGTCTTGAATAAAGAAGTCAGGAGTTTGTTCAAAAGGATCAATAGCATCGAATTCTAGTTCAGAGAGAATGCGCATTTCTCCTGTACCATCAATATTATAAACACTTTTTTGAACATGAATTTTAAAATTAAGTGTGTTGAGATTGTGAACAGCAAAAGCACTGTAAACAATTCGAGAGTCTCCATTCGGAGTGGTCACTTCACCTGTGGCGCTAGTATCAATCCATACAGCAGGGGCACCCACAATAAATTGCCCTTCAGCAGTGAGATTTGTGGCAATTGGGGTCATCGCAAGGAAGTTATTATGTACGGCCACGACAGCAGGGTTATTACAGTATGTTCCAGCGACATTAGGATCAACACTTGCTCGTGTTGGATATCCATCCGTTGCACAAAGTTTTATAAAGTAGTTCCCTGAAAGCATATTACTTCCCGGCGTCCAGCTAAGAACTCGTGAAGTTGCATCACTGATTTGACTCCAGCTTGGAGTACCAATGGTGTGAGGAGCGATCCACCATTGATAGGTAATATTCGCTTCTGCTGCAAGTTCCGAAGCATCTGTCACTGTTGCGGGATCAAGAGTTAGAGGGAATGAGCCAAAGGCGAGGTAATCGATTCCGATTGTATCCGCCATTGAAGGAGGAACGATATCAATGGCCCCGATATTAGCAAATACAGGAGCAGGGTTATGGTTATTAATAGTAAGTGT
>CAYWMU010000160.1:0-6412 GCA_964459395.1 uncultured Bacteriovorax sp. | reverse complement strand
ATACACTATCAGGCTTTGGACGTGGAGAAAACATATTCCATTCTTGATAGAGATGGAGCCAACGAGTCACATCACTAAAAAAATCTGATTTTATATCAAACTTCTTTATGGTGGTGAGGTTCCATATGATGAGTGTCACACAAATAAAAGAACCAAGAAGAGAGCTCAAGATGCGCAAAGTTAGAATCTCTTTTCTGGGAGGTAGAAGAATAATAAACTGACTCATTTTCCCCATAAGAGAACGGTGGCGACTTACCCAATGATAAAGCTTGCTCCCTACAAACCTGGCCGCAGATGAACTAAAAATAAAGGCCACAGGACTAAGAAACCAAGAATGTCTTACGACTTGTATAAAAGCTTCGTAGGCCGTAAAAGTCTCCCCTCTAGTGTTTTCAACAACCCAACTATTCTCTTTCTGCATGATCTCAAAAATATGGGGACGCTCTTGAATTTTTCTCACTGTGCTTTCTTTTGTGAGTAAGAAAGCATGAATGAGACGAACCATCTTGAAACAAAACCCACAGTTCTCATCGTAATTAAGAACTATAGGCTCTTTTCTCAACTTTCTTGCGAGGTAATCCCAAACAGGAGTAGGAATAAAGAGACACCACATGGCAATGCAAATATAGGGGAAAAGACCAATCCACATGGTAAGAATAATACCCAGATGAAGAGACCAAAAACCCAGAACAACTAATGATCGAGCAACCCACCAATACCTGAAAAAAATAAAACTAAAGAGAAGAAGAAGAGGCCCTGCCCATTCTAAGAAGATAGTAAAAACGGTTGAGAAAGTATCAAAGAGAGGTATCTCCCGGATCATAAAACCTAAGGGATTAACAAGTCCATCAACTCTTAGTGCATAATAAACCGCAGTGTAATCCCCTCTCCAAACAGGATGATCTTTAAGAATATAACTCACAAAATAAATGGCAAAAACTTGAATTAAGAAGGCAAATGTCCAAGGAGAGACCACATAGTCTTTTTGATATTGAGTTTCTCTACGGGAAGCATCGACACTAAAGTAGCGATCAAGAGGTAGAAAGATAGATAAAAAGAGAATGGCCCTTAAAACATCATCTCCACCATTATTTATAAGCCAATTTCTGTTATGGAGAGATACATTGAGTATATAGGAAAATAATAGGGCCCAGCGAGTGTGATAACCTAAAAGAACCATCCCTCCCAAAATCATTTGGATCACTAAAAATAAAAACATGACCCAATAAGATCCAGAAGCAAGATGAAGAGAAAAAGACCAAGGGAGAGCAAACTCACTAAGAAATGTTTGTCGAGGAAGAAGACCTGAATCTGTATAGAATGCGGTAATATCAGGCATCCGATAAAGAACACCAATAATAATGATCAGTCCTAATAACACTCGATAAAGCGACATAGACCGATAATCAAAACCAAAACTACGTTTGATATATTCTAAGAACATAAAACTTCCTTCCTAAGTGTTATTAAATTGTAACTGATTCCATGACTTTTTCATCATATTCATCTATTCTTTCGAAGTTATTTAGATCATTATTCTGCACTGCGAGATCATTATGCTACTTAAACTTAGAGACGAAATCTCTAAAGACTACGACATCATCATCATAGGCTCCGGACTTGCTGGAATGACGGCAGCTAATATTTTAGGAAGAAATGGTCACCAAGTTCTTCTTTTAGAATCTCACAACAAGCTCGGTGGATTTGCCACGTGGTTTTACCGTGAAAACCGTCAACATGTTTTTGACGTCTCTCTTCATGGTTTTCCCGTGGGAATGATTAAAACTTGTCGCAAATACTGGAGTAAAGAAATCGCCGATTCCATCGTTCAGCTCAAAGATGTTCGTTTCATCAATCCTCAGTTCAACATTCAAACGGATTTCACAAAAGAGGACTACTCTCGAATTCTGGTGGAAAAATTTAATGTCCCTGAAGAAACAGTAAATGGTTTCTTTACCTATCTTCGAGAAATGAACTTTTATGACAACGCAGGAATGACCAATGGTGAACTTTTTGAAAAGTTCTTCCCGGGAAGAAACGATATTACTCGTTTTCTGATGGAGGCCATCACTTATGCTAACGGATCTACTCTAGATGACCCTGCTATTACCTACGGGATTGTATTCTCAAACTTTATGAGTAAGGGTGTTTACACTTTTAAAGGTGGCACCGATGTCCTTGTCTCTAAAATGAGAGATGAACTCCTTAAAAATAATGTTGATATCAAAATGCAAACTAGAGTTGATAAAATTATTATTGAAGATGGTAGAGTCAGCGGGGTTGAGGTTAACGGAAAGAAAGTAAATGCTCGAGCAGTTCTTTCAAACTCAAATATTAAATCCACAATACTTAATATGGTTGGAGAAGAGCACTTCTCACCTGAGTTCATCCAAAAAACCAAAGACATCCGTCTCAACTCTTCGAGTTGCCAAGTCTATATGGGCCTTAAGGCCAGTGAGACAATCCCCTATCTTGGAGATTTGATCTTCACTTCTACTCATCCTGTATATGACCCTAAAAAAATTCTTGATATCAAAGTGAGTTCAAGAACTTTTTCAATTTATTATCCTGAAATCTCAAGACCTCAAGACCCAGAAGCCCGAGTAGCAATCGTTTCTAGTACCAATTGCCATTTCGATGATTGGAAAAAGCTCTCAAAAGAAGAGTATGAGGCAGAGAAAGAATTTATGATTGAAGAAACCATAAAAGGTTTAGAAGAATTCATACCAGATATTCGAGACAAACTGGAAGTGGTGGAAGCAGCGACTCCTATTACAGTTGAGCGCTATACTCTTCACCCTAAAGGAACTTCTTTTGGAACTAAGTTTGAAGGACTAGAAGTTTCAATGAATCTCCATAAAGAACTTCCTGGACTTTTCCATGCAGGTTCTGTTGGAATTATTATGTCAGGCTGGCTTGGGGCCGCAAACTATGGTGCCATTCAGTCTAACGCTATTGAAAGTTATCTGAATTCTTAAGAAGGAAAACATATGTTTAATTTTAAAGATCAATTTGTCATCGTCACAGGTGGGACCCGAGGAATTGGAGCATGTATTGCTCAAGCCTTTATTGAAAGAGGGGCCACTGTAATTGCTACTTATTCAGGTAATGATGAAGCCGCTACCAGCTTTAAAAAATCCCTTGGAGAGAACGACAGTCGCCTTCACCTCAGAAAATTCAATGTTTCTAAATTTTCTGAGGTAGAAAAGTTTTTTGATAGTTACGAGAAGGAATTTGGAGAACTTCATATCCTGGTGAATAACGCTGGAATTCGTCGTGATCAAATCATTGCGGCCATGGAAGAAAGTGAATGGGATTCAGTCGTTGATACAAACCTTAAAGGCACATTCAATATGACTCATTTTGCAGTCAAACTGATGGCCCAGAAAAGATATGGAAGAATTATTAATATGAGTAGCATTGGCGGGAAATTAGGTCTTTCTGGCCAGGCCAATTATGCTGCTTCTAAAGCTGGGCAAATAGCTCTCTCCCTTTCTGTTTCAAAAGAAGTGGCGAAGAGAAATATCACTATCAATAACGTTTGCCCTGGCTTTATCGAGACTGATCTCATCAGTGATCTTCCAGAAGAACAAGTTAAAGAATACAAAGCACAAGTACCGATGAAGCGCTTTGGAAAACCAGAAGAAGTTGCTCATGCGGTCATGTTCTTTGCTTCAAAAGAAGCAAGCTACATCACAGGTGCGGCCCTTGATATTGCTGGAGGTCTTTAATGATTAATATCAAGGATCATATCCCTCAGCGAGAGCCTTTTCTTTTTATCGATGAAATTGTTGAGCAGGGTGAGACTTCTCTGACAACCAAACACGTTCTAAGAGGAGATGAGGACTATTTTCTTGGACATTTCCCAGGAAGACCACTCTTCCCAGGTGTTTTAATGTGCGAAGCTGTTTTCCAAACCGGCGCACTTTATATGTCTTTAAAAGGAACAGAAATCCTAAAAGATAAAACAGCAGTAGTGACTCGTATTCAGAATGCTAAGTTTAAAAACATGGCCCGTCCGGAAGATGAGTTATTTATCACTGTGGACTTTGTTGAGACTCTAGCAAACGCATCCTTTATGAAAGGGAAAATTAAAGTTAACAACAAAGTCATCATGAGTATTGAATTTGCCGTTGCGCTCGTGGATTCTTCAGAGGTTTAAAATGGATTTTTTAGGTATTAAAGATAAATGGTTTCTCATTTCCGGTGTGGCCAATAAAAAAAGTGTGGCCTATTTTTCTGCAAAGACCCTTATCGAAGCTGGAGCCCAATGCCTCTTTTCTGTTCAAAAAGAAGAGCAGATACCTACTCTCCATAAACTCTTTCCTGATGCCCCTGTTATTATTCTCGATGTGGAAAATAAAAATCACATCGCTTCTATAAAAGACGAGGTCATTAAGTACACTCAAAAACTTGATGGATTTCTTCACTCTCTGGCCTTCGCCAATTTTTCTGAAGGCCTTGTTCCTTTTCACGAAACAAAACGTGAAGACTTCCTACAAGCGGCCCAGATTTCTTGTTTTTCATTTGTAGAAATCACCAATGCTCTTAAGAGCATTTTTAGTTCTGATGCAAGTCTTGTGACTATCTCTATCTCAAACACTAAGGCCACTAGCTACGGTTACCTGGGCCCTATTAAGGCCATGCTAGATGCCACAGTACCCTACCTTGCTAAAAGTTTATCTCTTGATTCAAAAATAAGGGTGAATGCTGTGGGTGCTGGTCCTCTTAAGACATCTGCCTCTGCAGGAATCCCCGACTACATTAACAATTATCTTTTTGCTGAAGCCCTCACTCTAAGAAAAGAGGCCCTTGCTACTCAGGAAGTAGCAAACACTGTGGCCTACCTATTAAGCCCAAAGAGTTCTGGAATTAATGCCAGCACCCTTTTAGTGGATGCCGGCATGAGTTGTAATTATTTTGATCAGGAAGTTGTTCAAAAATTTAATCAGGACAATTAGTAAAGAGTGCACTCGATATTTCGGTCAAAAGAGTTTTCGGGAGAATAGAAACTTCTTCCTACCAGAACAGATGCTCCATTAGGAGTATATGAGAAATAGATATAATTACTCTCAATATTTGATCCGGATTTATTTTCTGTGCGAACAGCATAGTACTCTTCAGGAACATATCGGTAGAATTGATTTTTAGGGATCACCATTTTTATTCTTCGATGATAACTATTCACTGTAACTTTTGTGTTGCCTCTTAGTGTTCTTGAAACACTGACCCGGCAATCATCCCCATCATAACTTCCATAAGGAAGAAGTGAGTTGAATCTCTCTGTTGCATTTGGAAGAGCGAAAGCACTTTGAGCTAGGACCAGCCCAAGCACGCAAACTATTTTTTTCATATGTTTTTACTCCGTGCGGACCTAGTCAATGATTTCGCATTCGATTTTAGTAGTTTGGGATCTTCTATTGTTAACAACTCTTTTTTCAATAACAGCGTATTGACCGAAATTCGTTGGAGTCGTTAAGAATGCATACTCAGTGTAATCAACACTGCTGTGTCTATCTCGGTAACTAGAAACAAAACGGCCGTAAGAACGGTATTGGAAACCACTTCCCTTAACAACGAAGTATTCCATGTAATCATTGTTTTTAAAGATCTCTACACTAACCCCTGAATCAACAGGAGTAACAACCACTTTGCAATCGTGACCGTGGTACGTTCCATTTAATACCGAAGTAAGAGCAGCAGTAGCTTCTGTGTGAGCAAAAGAGTGAGCACTTATGATCAAGGCGCTTAAGGCCAGCAATTTTTTCATAAACTATCTCCTAATAAAAATTAGGAGTGATTTCTCACAAATGAATTGAATATAGCAAGTGAAATGAAAAAATGACTCACCTTATTGCTTATCGAGTTTTCGGCGACTTATGAAAGTGCGCTCAAGTCCCTCGGCAATAGTCACTCGGGGTACATAGCCAAAGTCACGTCGGGCCTTCTCGTGAGAGAAATAATGGGATTTAGCAAGGTTTAGGGCAACGAACCGCATCATAGGTGGTTCAGGTTTTTTAATACCTAGAATTCCAAAAATAAACTCCAGGGCCCAACCGAGATAATAGGCCGTATTGAGGTCAATGCTTCTATTGACGAGAGGGATATCGAGAATCCCTAGTACTTCATTAATAAAGCTCCAAAGATTAACTGGCCTTTCTTGTCCTATAAAGTAAGCCTCGCCATTAACTTTATGAGGGGTCAGGGCCTCAAAGGCCTGGACGTGGGCCATGGCCGCATTTTCAACATAAACAATGTCCACCAGGTTTTCACCACTTCCCACTATGCGAAGTTTTCCTTCTTTAGCACGAGAAATAACTCTTGGAAAAAGATGAGGATCCTCTGGCCCCCAAATAAGATGAGGACGAATCGCACAGGTGAGAAATTCATCTGAAGCACTAGAGAGAACGAG
>CAYWMU010000159.1:0-6437 GCA_964459395.1 uncultured Bacteriovorax sp. | reverse complement strand
AAATAGAGAGAACGACTTTTAATTTTTCACTTAAAGATTTTGCATTTTGTAGCTCGATCAATTTATGAGTTAATTTTCTATTGCCGATGAAGGGCACATCAGAGTTAGTATCCGTTCCTCCAGCAATCCCTACTTCTATTTGACCTGAAGCAATTTTTAAAGCGATAAGGTTCGCGGCTTCAAGACCCGTTCCACATGCCCGTTGTATATTGAGACCAGGAGTTTGATGGTTAAGTTTAGAGCCAAGAACAACTTCTCGAGATAGATTCCAATCAAAGGGATGATTCATTACAGAGCCAGAGATAAAGTCACCCAATTCTTTACCTTCAATTTTTTGATCACTTACTAGCGAATTAAAAGCTGAAGAAAGGAGATCATAGTTTGAGTAACCTAGGTATTCTCCCATGGACTTAACAAAGGGAATTCTTTTACCGGCTAAAATTGCGACTTTACGTTGTTTCATGATTATTCCTTTTACAACCTACCGATCGGTAGGTTAACATTATATCATGAATACTTCAACACGTACTGCTATTTTACACGAAGCCAGTAAGATGCTTCTTATCAAGGGCTTTCACGGGTTTAGCCTTCAAGAATTGGCCGACTCTTTATCCATCAAAAAATCTTCTTTATACCATCATTATGCGAGTAAGAATCAACTGGGTATAGAACTTTACCGATTTTATCAGGAAGCTTTTATTGATTGGACCAGTTCCTGCAAAAAGAATACACCAGAAAAAGCAATCCTCAAATATTGTGACAAATTAATTGCATGGATTTGTGAAAAAAATAGAGTCTGCCCACTTTCGGCCCTCTCCCTTGAGTGGGTGATTATCGATCCAGCTCTACAAAAGGAAGTTCTTAAACTTCACGAGCTTCACTACGATTGGATTCTTTCCCTCTATAAAGAAATGGAAATTAACACTTCTCCTAAAGAGGCCACAACGATTACTCTCTCCCTCTTGCAAGGAAGTATCCAATTAGCAAGACTCACAGGGGACCACAGTATTGTTAAAAAGAATTTAAGAGGCTTTATTAAAAGTATTAAAAAGTAGTTATGAGAAATTATTCTGAATTAGTAAAACAGTTAAAAGAAAAGAGCCCAGGTCTAGTTCTTCCTCCTCCAAGCATGGAAGAGTTAGGCATCGAATATCTAGAAATTATTCCAGGAAATGAAATTAGGGCCAAGCTCCCCTTCAAAAGAAAATTCACTAATCCAGCAGGTCTTTATCAAGGAGGATTTCTCGCAGCAGCGCTAGACGAAGTCTTCGGTCCTCTTGCTTTTATAACCCATAAAGCTCCCTGCTTAACATTATCCATTAATATGACTTATCTTAAACCTTTCACTGAAGAAATGAAGGAATGCACTCTTCACGCAAAGGTTTTAAAAGAAACCAAACAATTTATTTTTATGAGGGCCGAAATTCTTTCATCTGATAATCAATTGATGGCCCATGGTGAAAGCCATGTCACAAAGGTTATTAAATGAAGTTACTTCACCTCAGACAACTATTCCTAGATCGTCTTATCCGCTTCTACGGCCCATTCTTTGGAGCCGCTGTAAGGCCAGTCGAAGTTAGTGAAGATTTCCGATATATCAAAGTAGAGATGCCTCTTACTTTTTACAATAAAAACTATATGGGTACCCAATTTGGTGGTTCACTTTATTCAATGGTGGATCCTTGGTATATGCTCATGCTTATCAAGAATCTGGGCCCTCAATACATTGTTTGGGATAAATCTGCGTCTATTGAATTTAAAAAACCTGGGCGCGGAAAAGTCCATGCAGAATTCACTCTGACCAAAGAAAGAATCAGTGAAATTAAAGACTTTGTAGATGAAAATAAGAAGATGGATGCACACTTTGAAGTGAATATCTTAGATGAACAAAACAACCTTATCGCTCGGGTGGACAAGGTTGTTTATGTTCGTAGAAAACCCTAGACGGCGTGTGCGGAGTACTCTGAAGAGGGATAGTATTCAAACCAACCAATTGAACGTTTAGGAAAAGATATCTTTTCACCCGTATCTAAAATTCCAATAAAACGTCGCCCGTCAGAGGACTCTCCTTGAATTTCAAACCACCTTATCTGGTGGGTCCAGTCATTGAAACGAACTTTGAGATTTGTTCTCATGCCACTGATGCGCCAAATCCTTTCCAAACTATACCATTTCATGACACCCTCCTTCTTAGTGACTTTATTATGCTAAAAATGCTAGAACTGATCCATGAAGCCATCCTCAAGATCCGGAAGATTTAAGAAGAAACTCATTAGTTATGAAGAGTTGCAAACTGAAGTGCCTCAGTTTACTAAACTATTTACTCATTCTCTAAAACTGTTTCATCAAGATGAAATTAATGAAGCAGAACTTGTGGCCCATTATATTTTCATTGGCCTTAGCCTGCGCTATCCGGGTGATTGGCCAGGTGCCTTCCAAAAAGGTGAACATCTCCCCCACCTGCTCAACTCAACTTTTCCTGAGCACATTCCCTTAGAGCCTAATGTGAGAAAGAGATTAGCTGGAATGAACTTGGGGGAAATCTTTAATAATTTTGCTTTTAAATCGACACCGCGTTCAGTGAATCGAGCCCTATTACATTATTCTTCTGGGAAGTACCCACTTGAACTCATGTTTCATATTCCTTCCCCTATGGAAGTTTTAGCACAGCAGAAGAATGGAAGAAGATGTTTAACTCTCATTATTAAAGAGAGTCAGATGAAAGATTTTATTCTAGGAGAACGAGATTACCTTGGTTTTTGTTTCCATGATCTGATTCATGCAGATCACTTCTATCATTCAAATCTAAGTTATAAAGGCCAACTTGGGCTCTATAATTTTTTATGGGAACAAATTGAAAGTGGAACATTTAAATCTCTCATGAACAATAAAGAGTTTCAGCAAGAGTTTGAATATATCATCTCTGATATGAATGCTTACCCTATTCATCTCTTGAAATGTTTAAAGTCCGCTATGACCTTTTATAGTAATGAAGATCTTTTTACAGAATGGGCCAGTCGCTTCAATGTTCACACTCAACTTCTAAAGCTAAACGGCGAGGGATACGATCCAACCAAGGAAGATGAAATTCTCCTTGGTTGGCTCAATGGATATTTAGGGAATGAACTGGCCTGAGTTTTTATCGTTTTCTCTTACTTCAACGAAAGAAATCCAAGCACGATCACCGTAGAGTTTTTTTAGTAATTTAGAGGCCTCATGATAGACATACTCGCAAGTCCCTTCCATTCCAGGATTAGGAAGAACTCGTAATTGAATAACCCCTCTCTTATCGAGTTCTTTGAAAGTCTCAAGCTCAGGATCATCCTGGGCCACGAGAAAGGTATGATCAAACATATGATCAAGCCATGCTTTAATGTCTTTTAGTCCACCAAAATCAACAACCCAGCCTTCCGGAGTGAGTTCACTTGCTTCAAACTCAAAATAAAATTCCCGTGAATAACCGTGAACAAAGCGGCAGTGAGAATTTGCTCTCCACTGTCGATGAGTGCAAGGAAACCCCGTAAAGCGTTTGGTTGATTTAAACTTCTTTGGATTCATAGGACTCTCTCATTTTTTAATGTCGGCCTTGGAGAAAGAACTCGAAGGCTCTCTTTTTTATATTTATTGTTTTTTAAACTTATAAGATAATTTCTGACGATTTGATTTATCTCAGGAGAATAAGACCACCTCTCACTGAGATAAGCTTCTGGCCTATTAACCAACTGATCCCACATACTTTTATGAATAGATCCCAGTCCTCTTACTGAAAAATCTCTCACCAGAATATAATCAACTTCATCAATCACAGCTCCCTCAAAACTTATAATAAGATCTGAATAAGAAAACTGAACTCCTTTAAGACGATTGGTTAATTCAATATTTCTCTGAACGATGGCATCCTTTGAAATCAAATCATCACGATAAACATAGTCCTGATTCCTTTGGGACATCAATAACTTCATCTTTTTTAGAACTTCTTTTTTTAAATGGTGACTCCAAATAAGATTGTTTTTCCTCTTTAGTTTATCTGGATAAAGAACCTTTTGACCATTCTTCTTAACTCCCAGGTAGAGTCCCCAAAGATGCTTTTGAGGTGAGAACTGCTCAAGTCTGATCTGCGCTAGAAGTTCTGAACGAGTCATGACAAACTCTATGCAAGAGACTTGAGATAAAAAAACGCGCTTAGCGAATTGATACTTTAGTTCATCCCTCGCTACTTCAAAGACATCAAAGCATGCCTTGGAGTAGATCACTTCTCCCTCATTATTTTTGAAAAAAAGAATTCCAGGTCCGTGGGAAAGACCATGAAGAAGTGTCTTGTGATGGGGAAGATATAGCTCAATTGATTGTGGAGTTGTGAAATGTTGGAGCTGTTTAAAGATTTCAAAACACAACAAAGCATCTGCCCATGCTCGATGTCTTTCCTTAACTTTTATATTAAAGAAAGCGCACATAGCATCTAAGGAGTAGCTCGCAAGCCCAGGAATAAACTCCTGGCTTTTCTTCAGGGTACAAAAAGTTTTATTCCTCAATTCAAGACCTAGCTCTTTAAATTGGTTACTGAGAATTTCATAATCAAACTCAATTTTATGAGAAACAAAAATAGGACCATCAAGCAAGTTTAAAAGAGTTGGTGCAAGATCATAGAATTTAGGAGCAGAATCAAGTTGCCGTTGGGTGATGCCTGTTAACTCAAGTACGGATTCTGAAACCTTCATGAGAGGATTAACAAGACTCTGAAAGCTATCAATAACCTTTCCATCCTCAATGATAATAATGGCCACCTCAATAATTTGAGAATCAGTATCAAGGCCCGTTGTTTCTAGGTCACAGATAGCATACTTCATTACTTAGTTCGCTCAATAATGGCCAAGTAAAATGGCCCCCATCCTGACTGATCAGGAAGTACTTGCCATCCATATTCAGTAGGTTCTCCAAAAGAGAATTCTTTTCTAATCAACTTGAAGCGCCCGTCTCTCTTTTGATGTAGCTTTCTGATCACTTCGTCGTTTTCAAGTTTTGAAAGTGCGCAGGTGGAGTAAACAATCCGCCCTCCTACCTTTGCAATATCAAGTGCGGAGGCAAGCATAGAAAATTGAGTTACAGCAATGGCCTTAGTACGTCCTGGAGACCAAAGGCTTAACTCCTTACTATCCTCAAGAACATGCCTCTCTGATGAGCAAGGAGCGTCTAATAAGACTCGATCATAAACAGACTTCTCATAAAGACACCACTTGGTAGCGTCGTGAGCAGTCACTTTGTGATTGGCCTGCTTAGTTTTAGGGATGTATTCATCAAAAATTCGATGAATGCGCGCACGTCGTGCGGCCGATCGGTCATTTGAAATAAGAAGTCCCGTCTCTTTTAATTTATAAGCGCATAATAGGCTTTTCCCTCCAGGAGCGGCACAAAGATCTACGACCTTGTCTCCTTCTTCAATTTCCAGAGCTTCCACTGCTAGAATACTAGCGGCATCCATTAAGTAATAATTAAAATAATCATTATCCACAGGTGAAGGCCGATCGAAATTGATTCCTATGTGGTGAGGAAAACTAATCGAAGAGTTTTGAATCGGCGTTTCTTTAAAGTTAAAATCTGAATATGGATTAACCACAGCTACATAATGATGACCTGCTACCAGAGCTTTTTTTAGTTCTTCCCAACGGGTTCCATACATCTCGGAATAGAATTGCTCAAAGCCTTGCTCGCCCTTTAAATTTTTCATATTATCAGTATAGCAAATAGCATCTCATATGACGACGATCTAAGGACAAAATATGACAAAGGAACGAGCTACACTGGCCGGAGGCTGCTTCTGGGGAGTTGAAGAATTATTCAGATCATTTCCGGGTGTTATCGAGACCTGTGTAGGTTATACGGGAGGAGATTTTCCTCATCCCACTTATCGAGATATCTGTACAGGGACTACTGGTCATGCAGAGGCCCTCGATATTTATTTCGACCCCACTAAAACTTCTTTTAAAGAGCTGCTGCATTTCTTCTTCAAAATTCATGATCCAACGACTCTTAATCAACAAGGTAATGATAAAGGCACTCAGTATAGATCGGCCATTTTCTACCATAGTAAGGATCAAGAAGCACAAGCACTTGAAGTAATAAAAGAAGTTGAAAAAATTGGCCGTTTTCCTAGACCACTAGTAACTGAGGTCACTGCATTTAAAGAATTTTGGAAGGCAGAGGAAGAACATCAGGATTACTTACAAAAATATCCTTATGGATATAATTGTCACTACATAAGAGATTAAGAAGGGATGTAAGAAACGTTGGCTTGAAACTTTCTCGCAACATCAATCATTTCTTCATCGAGATTAGTGTACTCAATACCAATGGTAACTCCTGACTCGGTAACTTTTTTCCAGCGGACCACACCTTCAAAACTTAGAGTTTTATCCTTGAAGTGGAATTCGATTAACCGC
>CAYWMU010000158.1:0-6458 GCA_964459395.1 uncultured Bacteriovorax sp. | reverse complement strand
GGACAGAATTATGAAAGAGAAGAGAGAACTGTCAGATCAAGTCGTGACTTTTACAAATCATTTTAAGAATGTATAAAAAAGCTTATCGGAAGGATAAGCACCATTTTTAACAGCAAATACTAAATCCTTATCATTAGAAATAATTCCATCTATTCTTTTAGCAAAAGCCATATTTAAAATCGCAGCATCGTTTGAAGCTAAAGCATACTTTTCAATTAAATTATTAGCTGTACCCCATTTGGGCCACTCGCTCTTTTCATCACTTAAAAATATTTCCTCATCTCCGAAATTAGTGTATCGAATATTAGAGTTCTTCAATGTTTGATCAATAGCAGACATTTTACCTTTTAGTGCAGTATCACAAAGCTGAAACCAGCGAACAATTCCTTTATTGTTATGAACTTTTTCCAACAATGATCTAAGTTCTTTAACATCATTATCATTTAGGTATCTATTCTTCCTTCTTCTCATCGGGGCGATATCCGTAAAATGTTTCTGAAAATCTGAAAAGAAATTAAATCCATTGTCTATGGCGTATTGAATTGAATCATGGAGTTCTTTTAACCGCCAATAATTCTTTATTTCCAACAGGGCTGGAGCTGGATAATAAAATTGAACTCCAGCTATGAATAGTTCGTTCATCTTAGATCTTACTTGATCATGTAATAGATTATCTTTATCCAAGAATTGGATAACAATATTTGAATCCAAAATGAAACGTTGATTTAGTTTAGGATCAATTTCCTCAACACTGCGAATAGCAGCCACGATTACTGATCCAGATTTTTCTTAGAGCTTGCCTCAGGATCAGAAGAATCCTCTTCTTCCCATTCCTTAAAAAGTTTCAAAAGGTTTGCTTTGACCTGTGTTTTATCATTCAATTTATCAATTGCTTCAGTTGATTTCTTAACGGCTTCTTGTCTTAAAGCGATCTCTTTTTCAGTTTGATTCATAAATTCCTCTTTCACTGATATTACTTTACTATTTGCAACTCACAAAGTCATTGAAGGCTATTCGGTAATTTTTTCACTACATAAGTCATTAATTTTGTGTAGCTAAAAATTAAAGCAATTTCTGGTCGCGATTTAAGCTCCCAATATCATTAAATCTTAAGGGAATACGCCTATCAAAATTTTTAGCCAATAAATTCAACTATTGGATATTAAAGTGCTTCATATACATCAAAGAAGTCATTATCTATAACTTCAATTAGCTTAACTCCAGCTTCTTCAAAAATTCTCATTAGCTCAGGGTCTTTGTTTTTAGGGTAATTCCATACCCATTTTAAAAATTCTAAATCGATTCTTTCATTGCAACCTGGGGCGAATTCTTCTCTTACTTGTCCGAAATTAAAGATCGCTCGTTTTAAGATTCTTAAAATTGCAGTATGCCTCTTTGGCCGTAACCAAATAACAATATCAACCTGACTAATATATCTTCTAACAACCTTAAGAAGTGCCCCTTCGAGAATCCAACAATCACCAGCTGTTTTTGCATCAAGTTTTTTAAACAGCTCTTCATTAGAACAAATGATCCAGTTTTCTTTCCAGAGATAAGTATCAAGATAGAGGGCTTCATACCCAAATTGCTGAGCAAGCTTTTTAGCAAGGGTCGTTTTGCCAGCACCACTTATTCCACAAATTAGTATTCTAGATTTTTTCATTTTCCACTAAGCTTCCACGGTATAAACGTTTAAAACAGGGCTTACTCGGTAAAGCAAGCCCTGTAATTTATAAAAATAAAGGAATCACATTCTTAGTATCTGAATGCGAAGGCAAAACATCCAACGCCTCAGCCACACCCCTAACATCTACCCCAGACATCCTAAGATAAATCTGAAACGTCTTTAAATCTGACCAACCTCCCATCCGCATAACCTTTAAGGGTTCAACCCCTGTCGAATTCATCAGTCGTTACTTGAGTTTTTACTTACTTCTTTAATGATTCTCACGTCGCCCTGAGATCTCAACTTATAACGCTCTTCCATCGTCTTTTTAACATCTGCAGGGTGAGTATAATTCAGTTTCTCAATCCACGGAGACCGATAATTTTTACTAATATCTGCTCTGTATTCATCATTTTTTTTATTCGAAGAAAAATGAATATCTATAACACCCCAGTATGAGACCGATTTATCAAGCGTGAATAAATCCTCTTTGAGATAATACGTAAAATTTTTAGTATATTTATTTTTTACACAAACAATTATACTGAGATAGTTCTTGTTATTTTTTAGGTCTATTATTCCATCACCAATATGCTTTCCATATAAAACACCTCCCCTCCTATCTACCATCCCATTAAATGCTAGAGAGCAAAAAGAGGTTAAATTTATCCCATCATAAAAGACATTAAACTGCCCGAATATGACCTTTCTGCCATCATCAAGAATTTCATTTATGTTTTGATTGTCTGGAGACTTAAATACACCCATCCAGACCAATGACTTTCTAGTTTTTTCACTAAAATATGAGCATGATGACAATAGTAAAACCATTAGAAATAGATATTTATTTTTAGAATTCACAACTTTCTCCTCCTCGAGATAATGTCTTGCCTCCGCAGATTAGGCTTCCTCCAATGAATAAAGCACCTGAGACAACATCTCCAGGAAAAGCATTTGCATATTCGAACGGAAACGGAATTAAATTTAACCTTCCATAAACTTGTTTATCCAAAAGGTCTGCAAAGAAGTACATTTCATTTACAACGATAGCTGTTCTTCAGGTCATACTGATAGTTATGAGTCCCATACAGAGTAGTCATTGAGCTTCTGTTATGGTTTGCATCCCTAGTGTAACCAAAAGAACTCACTACTGTTCCTGATCTTCTATGGATCTCTGTAAAGAATAATGGGCATTACATTTCCTGAAGATTCCATTCGATAGTAGTAATGAACTGAAACTAATTATTACTAGTGAAATTGGAAAGAACGCTTTTTTGTTATAAAAACTTATAAACATCGGATGTTCTTGAAAAGAAAGACCCACTACGCCAATGATAAGAAAAATAGTCCCGATAGTCTTTGAATTGGGTACGTCTCTTAAGCTGTTTCGCTTCAAGCAAGAGCACAAAACGAAAACAAGCAAACCTGATAGGAAAGCAATCGAAGCCAATTTCCATTTCAAATTAGAGAAGAATAAAAACATGCCCACACTCAGTATTATTAAAAACAAAATAATTAGTCTCATTGTTCTCCCTCACTTTCTGGAATTTGAAATTGAAAAAATACTCCTCCTTCAGTAACAACGGCCAATGGAATAGTTATAGGCTGCCTAAAAAAGTATCCTCCAACCCCAAAAACTCCCCCTGTTACTAAACCTAGTCCAAACCCTGTAAAAGCATCAGAAGCAGCAGACTCGTGATTTCCTGTAAGAAGACTTGTTGTAGCTGATGCTGCTGATGACGCAAATGCCCCGACGAGAGCTCCTTCGAATGCCCATGCAGCGGCTCCTTTTAAGTTTAAAACTGATGCTATTCCTTGTCCCATTTTAAGGCCAAACCATGCTCCTCCAGCTGCTGAAACGGCTACCGCTGCTGCTACACCCAAAGCTTTGGCACCATCTTTATCCAGCATTTTACTTGTATCAAAATTGTGCTTAGCCTCAAAAAAAGCTAGTGTTCCAGTGAAGCCGATAATTGCAGCTGAAGTAACGGTAGCTGTACCAAGGGCTGTTGTTCCAGCCACTGAAAATAAGAAGGCGGCAGCAAAGATAAATTTTCCCGAAGGGTCTGTATAACTTATTGGGTTATTTATACTATAACTGTATTCGTTGAAAACACTCTGAGGTAATCTTTTTTTTCCCGGATGCGGATCTTCTGTAAGGAACCGACCTAGAGCAGGGTCATAATATCTCGCTCTATAGTAATACAACCCACTCTCTGAATCATACTCCCTATTTGTATAAGTAAACGAAGACTTAATATCTGGATTTGTTGTTTTATCAACTCCTCCGTTATCAATCTTAAAGATCTTACCAAAGCTTGAATAAGAATACCTCTGAATCACCTGGCCACGACAGATGACACTTTTTTGGACATACTGACAGTAAAAAGCTCTTCACCCAAATCACGGGCACGATTGAATTCTTGTAAGGCCTGAAAATAATCTTTTGCAAGGAAAAATGTTTTACCTTTTTCTATATGCTTCAGGAGTGCATTATTCTTATCACTTAAAAAGTCAGGACTGGAAATAATTTCTTTGGCCTTTGTCATATCTTTACTCAAAAAACTTTGTCTTAAGGCCGCCTGTTGGTCGCGTGATTTACTTGCACAAGCAGTGAGGATAAGTGCTCCTACTGACATCATTAAAACTGAATTAACGTTCCACTTCATGTTTTCCTCCAAATATATTTAAAAATTATTACCAACCTGCAGTTCTTTGCTCCGAGTACTTCGAAGTTCTATGTCTTACACGTAAATGACGGGATTATTTATTGTATAAATGTACTTATTGATAACAGTAAGAGGAAGTTCTAATTCGCCCGCATGTGGGTCTTGGCGGAATTTTGGAAATTTTTGAAAAGTGTTGGCCATTTATTGGCCAACACATACTTGGAAATCACCTTTTCATCTCCAAGATATGCGCCTATTATTTAGATAATGATTATTTATAGATATTTAAAGCTAATGCTCATGTTACTTCTTTGTTCATGCGCTTCACTGTATTCTGGGCGTGACCTTAAGAATGTACCGATTGAAGCTTTAAAAGCTTCTGAGCATTCAGTTACACTAAGATTTGTAACGATCTCCGAGCATGGTTCCCAAGAATACTTTATTACTAAATCTGAGCATTACTCAAAAGAGGCCTTTGATTACATTCGCTCACTTAATCTTTTTCAAAAGATAGAGTTGGCCCTACTTCCGTATGAAACAGTCTCTTTGAAGTCTAAAGAAAGTCTTGATGAGCTTTTATCAACAACGACACCACAAATAGACACGGATTATTTTATTGATATTTGTCGTTTTTCTCCCTTCGCTCCGCATGGAGGAGGAATGGGGACATGGGGAGGACTAATCAGCTTCCTAACATTAGGAATTGTCCCTTCTTGGTGGCACAACCAAAACAAATTCGTGATTAAGGTATTCAAAAACAATCAGCAAGTGACCACACTCGATTTACAAGAAGACTATCATGCCTTTCATTCAACCTTATTTCATCTAGTACCTTCGAGCGATAAGACTTTTAGAAAATCCTTAAACGAGGTTGATAAGAATGCTATCAGAACAATACTACAGAATTTAGAAGACCGCCTGAAATGACTATCACTATGAGCTAATCATAAAATTCTTTCAATATTGCTAATAAATCTCCCTTGGATAAAATTGAATCATCAATATTAGATGACTTGTTCTTTAATTCATTAACTATCGACGTGTGAACTTTGTAAGATTTCTTTTCTTCACCTTTCTTATTATCTTCTTTAAACTCCTCAACTCTCATTGATTTATTATTGTCAGTAATCTTATAGAAGGAGAGGACTGTAAGATTAAGATTCTTCTTACAAATCAATACAGAATTAACCTCCAGAACTCCGATACAATTCTTAGCGAGGTCAGAATGCAATTTTTCACCTTCTACTAATACACCAAACTTCTCCAAATCTTTTCTTAGGTCAAACTGGACATTATCCTGAAGAATAATATCCGATTTAAATATCAGGCGTTTTGACTCACAAGCACTTAAAAATAACATCAAATAAAAACATAGTATTTTCATTTCTTACCAACCTGCAAAAGGTGAAACACCACCACCAAATCCAACATAACCAGAAGACTCCCCAAAACCATACCATGGAGATGACCACAAATCTGCTCCTCCCTCAGTCAAACCTGTAACAGGGTTATACTTTCCACCATAAGAACCAATCAGATGAAGGCCATAGAAACCAGCAGAATATGCAAACCTATCTTCTAAAGACTTGCCACCTTGAAATGCCCCCATAATTGCGAAGTTAATTGCATGCCCAACCTCATGCCAATAGAGCTGACCAGCTGCTGAGAAAGAGCCTGGAGTACTCTGGAAGAACCCAAAAGAAAATCCTGCAGCCCCCGTAGCTGTACCACTATATACTCCACCCCACCCTAATGAGTATGTCGCACTAAAACCAGTCATCGCTCCATGAACACCTAAGCCGATAGCGCTTAGCGAAAAATCCACTATCCAATTTTTAAAGAAATTATCTGACCACTTCCCATCCTGCAAAGAAGCTTGATAGCTGATATTCCCGCCGTATATACTGCCGTCCAAGCAAGGGCAGCTAAAAAACCAAACCTCCCTGTTGGATCGGAGTACATAACAGGATTATTATTTGCATAGATATACTTACTGTTAAATGTAATTGGATTATTTAATTTTCCAGGGTCTGGGTCTTCCTGCAAAAACCTCCCGCTATGAGCATCGTAATATCTGTTTCTATATTTATCAGAAGAGACCAAGTCATTAAATTCAAGATATT
>CAYWMU010000157.1:0-6542 GCA_964459395.1 uncultured Bacteriovorax sp. | reverse complement strand
TGATTGATCTTGAGATCATAAAAGATGCAAAATATCTTCTAGCTCAAATTCCGAATCAAAGAGAAGAGTCCATATTTGAATGGGACGTTCTTCAATTTGATGATGAAGGCCAACGTGTCAGCTTAATGGCCCTTTGATTTTAGAAAGAACTCAGCTCTCCATATTCCAATAAAACTAATTCCTGAAGAAACAGATTCAATCTTTGTTTTATCAAAGAGGACTGTGGTTGGTGTGAGCTGAATATTGAGCTGCTTACTCATTTCCGATCCTTGAATAAAAGTAAAAGGATATGAGTTTTGAGCTATAAACTTCTTGATTTCTCCCTCGTTTTCAAACGGATTGATGGCAAAGATTTGAATTTTGGAAATTGAGCCATCGTTAACCGAGGTCATAAGTCTGTTCATTTCAATCTTACATGGACCGCACCAACTGGCCCAAAATATGGCAAGGCTTCGACTGTCTTTTAAAGGAAATTCCACTGGAGTTGATGGGTTATTTAAGGCCTTGTATGTTTCGCTAGGAATTTCACTCCCTTGAAGATTTAGGTGATTAAGCCAACTGGGGAGTTGGCGAAAGAGGATAAAGGCGAGAACGAGGAGAGTTATGAGATTGGATTTATTAGTGAACCATTTCTTTATAGTATTCATAGAAATTTTACCTCTTTCCTCTCGCTTATCTGTTAAAACATTAAAATTAATGCTAACACTGCCTCATGCAAGTTAATGTCCGTTTTTTAGAAAATTTAAGGCTCGAAGCCTCGTTTGATGATTTCACTATCATTGCAGATCAACCTATTCGTTATAAAGGGGATGGCACGGCTCCTGGACCCTATGATTATTTCTTAGCTTCCTCAGCTTTGTGTGCTGCCTACTTTGTTAAAGTTTACTGTGTTGCTCGCGGTATTCCTACTGATGATATTAAAGTCACTCAGAATAATATTGTAGATCCTGATAATCGCTATAACCAAACTCTAAATATCGAAATTGTGTTACCTGATACTATTTCTGATCATGACCGAGAAGGAATTCTCAAGGCCATGGATCGGTGTACAGTAAAGAGGGTCATCCAGAATAATCCTGGTTTTAAGATCAGTCCAAAAAACGTTCTTGGGAAAGAATCCTCTTCTTTTTTTGAAGATCTTATTAACAGTGAAACCAAAACCATGATTCCTGGTAAAGACGCTTCGTTAGAAGACACTGTTCTAACAATGACATCTCGTCTTCAGGAAATGGGTATTAATATTGAAATATCGAGCTGGAGAAACCCTGTTCCCAATGTATGGTCAGTCCATATTCGCGATGCAGATTCGCCGATGTGTTTTACTAACGGGAAAGGTTCTACGAAGCTTGCAGCTCTTTGTTCAGCACTAGGAGAGTACTTTGAGAGATTAAGTACCAATTATTTTTATAATGATTTCTATCTAGGAAAAGAAATTGCTGAATCTAGCTTTGTTCATTATCCCAATGAGAAGTGGTTTAAGCCAGGTCCGAAAGACTCAATTCCTAATGGTCTGATGGATGATTATCTCATTAAAACTTATGGCAATGATGGGGAACTTAAATTCTCACATCTTTTTGATGCATGCTCAGGAAATCCTGACCGTGGTGTTTGTGCTGTTCCTTTTGTTCGTCAGTCTGACGGTGAAACTGTGTATATTCCCGTAAATTTAATTTCAAATCTTTTTGTTAGTAATGGAATGAGTGCAGGAAATACTCTCAGTGAAGCTCGGGTCCAGGCATTATCAGAAATTTTTGAACGTGCGGTGAAGAGTGAGATTATCGCCAACGAAATATCTCTTCCTGATGTTCCCAAAGAAATTTTAGAGCGCTATCCACGGATAATGGAAGGTATCAATAAGCTCGAAGAGCAGGGATTTCCAGTATTAGTAAAAGATGCCTCTCTTGGTGGGAAGTTTCCTGTGATGAACGTTACACTTCTTAATCCGCGAACAGGTGGAGCTTTTGCTTCTTTCGGGGCCCATCCAAAGTTTGAAGTTGCACTCGAACGCACTCTCACAGAACTCTTGCAGGGAAGAAGTTTTGAAGGTTTAAACGATTTCTTTCCTCCAACGTTTAATGAGTTTGCCGTAAAAGAACATAATAATTTAGTAGATCATTTTATTGATTCCTCTGGAGTAATCTCCTGGAAATTTTTTAGTTCTCAATCTGATTACGAGTTCTGTGATTGGGATTTTTCAGGTTCAACTGAAGAAGAATATAATTACCTAATGTCTATTCTAAATCAGCTAGAGAAAGAGGTCTATATAGCTGACTATGAAGAGCTAGGGGCCAAGGCCACGCGCATACTTGTTCCTAACTATTCAGAGATCTATGAGTTTAGTGATCTCATGTGGGATAACAATAACCGTGCCATCAATTTTAGAGAAGACATTCTCAATATCCATCAGCTTGATGATAAAAAGCTTGAAGATTTAGTGGATCGTTTAGATGAGAGCGGTATTGATATCTATACCACTATTGCTGAACTTATAGGTGTAGCCTTTGATGAGAATTCTGTTTGGGGGCAAATGACCATAGGGGAGCTGAGAGCTCTTTCTTTAGTGGCCCTAGGCCGTTTCGAAGAAGCAAAAGATCTTGTTGAGATGCTTTCAACTTTTAGTAATTCTTTACCAGAACGGAAGAAATTCTACCAGGCCCTTAATATCGCTTTAGATATTGAAGTCAGTGAAGATCTTGATTTAGCCGATTACATTCATAATTTACGTCGTATGTATGGAAACGAGCTCATGGAGATTGTTACTAAAACCTTGAATGGAGAATTGAAGTTTTACGGACTATTCCCAACTGATACAAATCTCACGGGTGTCGATAAGCACCTTCGCTTAATAGAGAGCTATCATAAAATTCAAAAAGTGAAGGCAGATTTTCACAAAGCCTGATTTTTTTAATCGGCAATTATTGAGCCTGTTCATACCTCCTTGTTTTGATTAAAAAACAAGATAAAATTGTTTTTATGACAAACATTAGACTCTTGATCTCACTTTTCTTTATTATTTCTTCTTCTTTGGTCTTTGCAGCCGAGGATATTCCTATTTTAAAGTTAACGAAAAAAGAGAATATTTTTATTGTTGGTCAAAGAGCTGGAGTGGCCGTTAATTCCAAATTTTATATTTATGAGGATAATAAGCTTGTGGCCCTCGGGGAATTTATTCGTTGTAATAAAAATCTTTGTCTTGGACAAGTTAAGAAAAAAACCAAAATGTTTCAGCTTAATGAAACTCAACGACTGAGCCTAACACCACGACAGGCACCAAAAAAAGTTATTGAAAAGAAACCAGCACCAGTAGTTGCTTCTCCTAAAGTTTCTCAACCTAGGAGTAGTTATAATCACTCTGTTGCGGCTCAGTATGGTGGTCCATTAACTTCTGCTATCTCTGGAAACTATATTTTAAGTAAGGATAAGTTGAGCTACTATGCAGGTCTTGGGATGCTTAGTGGAACAGTATCAGATGTTAAGCTAAGTGGTTATGGTGTAACAGCAGGTGCTTCATATCAATATCATCAGACGGGTAATTTAAAATTCTTAGCAAAGTTTCTTCTTGATATCTATTCTGCGGACTTAGATTTCACTGTTAGCCGTACTCCCTTCGAAGAAAATGTTTTATTCTTCAATGGACAATTTCTTCAGACATTTGAATACCAATTGAGTGATAGCTTTTCTCTTGGTCTAGATATTGGTTATGCTATCAATACCCTTGAAAAAGATTATACAAATGCATTAGGAGATACTTTGAGTATTTCTTTTTCAGGAGGACTTATTCAGACAAATCTTTTTGCAAGATATTTTTTTTAGTCTGGAATCATATGGTCAAGGTCTTGCGAAGTGAGACATTACTTAAAGGGATGAACATGTTAAAACTGGCATTAACTAAGGAGGGCCTATTTCTCGTGCTCATCTTATTCTTTGCCTTATTCCCTTGTTATTCTTCTCCTTTTTTTCTTACCAAGCGGTAATTCTACCTTTAGATCAATTTCTCTTATTTTCACTTCCATGGGTCGAGTCCCTTGACCTTAATCTTTCCTTCAGAATTGATGGTCTCTCGTTGCTTTTCAGTCTTCTAATCAGCTTTCTTGGTCTCTTAATTCTTTTTTATAGCGGCATCTACTTAAAAAAGTCTGGAGAGCAAAGAAAGTTTAATTTTTTGTTAATCATGTTTATGTTTTCTATGTTGGGTTTAGTTCTTGCTGATAATCTACTCATTTTGTTTTTATTTTGGGAGTTAACCACCTTCAGTTCCTTTCTTCTCATTGGTTTCGATCATGAAAAGAAAGAGGCCAGAGAAAGTGCATGGCAGGCCATCATTGTGACTACGATGGGGGCCTTAAGTATGCTTGCAGGTTTTATATTGGTGGGAGAAATTGTTGGAAGTTATCAGCTTAGTGATATCATTAAGCATAAAGATCTTGTGCAAAATCATGATCATTATACTCCTATTCTGGTCCTTATTCTTTTAGGTGCTTTCACCAAGTCTGCTCAGTTTCCTTTTCATTTCTGGTTACCTGCGGCCATGACGGCTCCCACGCCTGTGAGTGCTTACTTACACTCTGTAACAATGGTTAAAGCGGGAATATATCTTATGACTCGCTTTTTATTTATTCTAGGTCATACCATGGAATGGTTTTATGTCTTAACTTTTATCGGGTCTTTGACCATGTTAACTGGGGCCATTCTTGCCATTAGACAAGATGATATGAAACTTATTTTGGCCTACTTAACTTTATCTGCCTTAGGGACTTTAACTCTTTTACTAGGGATAGGGAGTGTTGAGGCGATGAAAGCGATGGTCATCTTCTTAATGGTTCACTCCTTTTATAAGGGCAGTCTTTTTTTAGTTGTCGGAAATATTGATCATGTGACTAAGACAAGAAAGGTTTCTGAACTCAATGGACTATTTAGAAGTATGCCTTTTACTTCATGTGTTGCTATTTTAGCTCTTGTTACTATGGCCGGTATCCCTCCCTCCTTAGGATTCTTAGGTAAGGAGATGATTTATAAATCAAGTCTACACCTTCCGGTATTACTCATGGTTTCTGTTGCTTCAATGGTTATCTCTACTTATGTGGCCATTAATTTGATTGTAAATGTCTTTTTAAGTAAATCCCCTAAAGTCATTAAACATGGAGACAACCCTATGCTATGGGTACCTCCATTCATTCTTGCAATACTCATCGTTTTTGCAGGATTCAATTGGAGTTGGCTTGAGACTTCTTTCTTCAAATCTGTTTTAAGTTCTGTGGTTGGAAGTAGTGTAGAGAGATTCTCTCCGCAAGGACTAAAGTTTGATAAGGTTTTAGGCTTGAGTGCTCTTACCTTGTTCCTGGGTTTTCTCATGTATTGGAGGGGCAGAAAACTTCCAAATATTGTGAAAGCTTTAGAGGATAATTTAAAGATGATTTCATCATCCTTTCTTTATCAGCGCTTACAGGCGGGGATTATGAAAATAGGTAGTGATATTGAAAGAGTCGGACAGAGAGGCTACTACCATAAGTACATGACAGTTATCTTGTGGTCTTGTTCTCTCTTCTTAATGTTTGGTCTATGGAAAAATGCAAGTTCAATTAGAGTCCCAGATTTTAGAGGAATGGAAACTCACGAATGGGGACTAGTCTCTGTTATTATCACCAGTGTTGTCGGAGCTATTCTTATAAAAAACTTAATTGCCTCTGTCATGTTACTAGGTGTTGTAGGGTTTACGATTGCTATTATTTTTGTAAGCTATGGGGCCCCTGATCTTGCTCTTACTCAACTTCTTATTGAAACTCTTACAATTATTCTTTTTGCTTTGATTGCCATTAAGTTTCCTAATCGCAGTAAACATCACTTTTCCTCGATTCAAACGAAGAAAGATATTTTCCTTGCGGGAACTTTTGGAAGTCTAATGACAATTGTTCTATTAAGCATAACGAGTTATCCCTTCAATGATTATCTTTCAACGTTTTATGCAGATAAATCCTATGTGGAAGGTAAGGGACGAAATGTCGTAAATGTCATTCTTGTAGATTTTCGCTCACTGGATACGTTGGGAGAAATTACCGTTTTATCAATCGCAGGGTTAGGGTTTTTTTCTTTATTGAAGCTTAGTCTGAGAAGGAGGAAAATATGAATTCTCTAGTTCTTAAAACGACAACTCAACTTCTCATTTCACTTCTCTTAGTGTTTTCTTTCGCTTTGCTTTTAAGAGGACATAATAATCCGGGTGGAGGATTTGCCGGTGGTTTAGTCGCAACGACCGCATGGGCATTATATTCTCTGGCCTTTGGTTCTCGCGCCACAAGAATTGCCATTAAGTATCATCCAAAGTTTCTTGCAGGGCTTGGTCTTATCTTAGCAGTTAGTGCGGGACTCATTGCTGTATTGTTTAATGAACCATTCTTGACGAGTCTGTGGTTTTATCAAGTTTCCACGACTCTTATTTTTGACCTCGGAGTGTATTTTGTTATTCAAGGCACGGCCCTCAATATTATCCTCTGCTTAGAAGAGGAGGCCTGATGGAAGTTATTTTGCCTTTATTGGTAGGATTA
>CAYWMU010000156.1:0-6561 GCA_964459395.1 uncultured Bacteriovorax sp. | reverse complement strand
AACCTAACTCAATCCATTACCTCAAGTACCGATAAGCTTGAAGAATAATTAGAATTGGGGAATATAGAATGCTCGAAAGCTTTATAGAGTGGTACGAAAACCTTAATCAAAATAAAACTAAAAATGGTTATGCCCCCCATAAGCCACTGACTATCATCTATGCGCTAAACCATATCCTCCGCGGGAAACGCTGGATTGATTATCAAACTGACAGACAAGATTTAGAGCGATTTATTGAGGGCTTTATCAGTGCTAAAGCAAATTGTCTTTACCCCTTATGGCGTCTCCGAAGTGATAATAAAACTAGTATCCATTGGATAACCACTCCCGAAGGATTAATCACTAATAGCTCAGGAGATATAAGCGTTACTCAGGCAAAGGAGCTAGGCTTTAAAGCAGGCTTTAATGAAGCGACATTTGAGTGGCTATCCAAAAATTTAGATATCGTTCAATTTCTCATTGGAGAAATCATTGAGGATAACTTTCCAGAAACTTTAGAAGAGGAAATCCTCATCTACTTAGGACTTGATAAAACAGTCCCTCGTCTCGTTAGCGAGGAGAAAATCACTCATACAATCACTCAAATTAAGCGTGACCCACAGTTCCCTATTAAAGTTATGCAGGCCTATGATTACCGCTGTAGTTTTTGTGGACTTAAACTTTATCAACATCAAAGACCTGTCTCCATGGAAGCTGCCCATATAAAATGGAAAGCTCGTGGAGGGGAATGTCATGAAACCAATGGGCTTTCTCTGTGTCCCACTCACCATTACACTTTTGATAAGGGAATATGGAGTTTAAATGAAAACTTTGAAATCATGATGAACCCTAATGTGCTCATCGATGCAAATAATGATTCATTTTTTGCTCCTTTTAAAGGGAAAAGTATTATCAGAGGCATCCTTGACAGAAAGTTCATCCCAAAAGAAGAGTATGTTGATTGGCATCGAATTAACATCTTTAAATAAGTTCAGAATCTAGGCCAAGGAACTCTTAATGAAAGATCTCAGTGATAAGAACAATGTAACAAAGATAAGTGTATCTAAAATAAGGTGGGCAATAAAGAAACTTCCTATTCACAGTCTGAAATATGACGACGACTTCTTAGAGAAGGTCAACTCGAGAACTTTTACAGATGAGGACATCTACAAAAGACTTATTAATTACAGAGTAATCAGAGGATTCAAGGGCTGCGACCCACAAATAGATTATAGATATCTGACTGATTACTTGTACAAAGAGGCTTACTATATTACTAACAATGAAGACGCTCTTAGAACCGTCAATAAACTTATTCTACTTATGATTGAAAAGTATCGATTTGCCGGGATTTCAGCTGCAACTAAACTACTATGGCCTTTTGCACCTAACCTAATCACAATATATGATCAACTAGCCTTGGCCAAACTGAAGGGATTAGGAGGAATAGGATTAAATAATAACTATGAATTTTATAACCTATTCTGGAATCAACAATTCAAAATTCACCAAACAGAAATTAAAAAAGAATTAAGCAGAGTTAATAAAAAAGTAAACTTAGTTGATCAACGTAAGATATTTGATTTATATCTATGGAAGAAATAAAGGCCCATTTATAATTTAAAGATGAAATAAAAAAAGCCGCAATCGCTGCGGCTTTTTTAAGAAATCCGATGGTGGAGGTGTCGCAACTGATTAATTCCAAAAACTTATCAGTCATTTGTAGCCAAAATAGCTACGGCCAACAGGATTTCAAATCATCTTGTGTAATCCGCAATACTCATTACTCTCACAAGACCTACTCTTTTATAAAAAGAGCTTTTCATCTTAATGATACAGCTATTCATCTGTGTAGTCCATATCATGAATTAGGTTAAAATTTTAAAGGTAATTAAATATCCGGTACTCATTACCACTGTGCTAACAGCTAGTGACGTGTAAAAACTCCATCCCCGATCCAACAGCAAGGGGAAAACAATAAAGAGAACGAGAGATGGAATCACCATATAGAGAATGTCCCAAGACATACTACTTATTTCTTTATTGGTTCTGCCCTCGTATTTCATAAAAAAGAAAACTAATAAAGACGTGAGAGGAAGCGATTTCAGAAGTGCTCCACCGACCGGAGTTTTTTCTGAGAGCTTCGTGACAGTTGCTATAATAACAGCGGAAATCAATACTTTTATAAAAAAATACATTCAATCATTCTCCTAACAGGGCCAGTAAATCGGCCTTAATCACATGGTACTCTTTTTTCTTCTCGAGATAGTCCTTTTCATATCGGTAATATCTTTGCATGGCTGTTAAGGCATCAAGAGAGTTCTTCACCCCTCTATCATATTCCTTAAGGGTGAGTCTTAAATAGTCCTTACTCTTTTTAATCCTATCGAGCACGTAGTGCATCACCTCATGAGTGTGAATCAAGTCTTCTTTTAACATATTAAATTTTGCTTCAGATTGTCTTTCTGAGTGCTTTGCCATGAGCCTCTTTGCTTCCGCTCTGTATTGGTTTGAAGTGGCTTTTACACTACTCTCCAATCCATCAAATAGTTCAATAGTTAGACGAACACCGATTGCTTGAGCATCTAAACGATTCCTATCTCTAAAATCTCTATTTATAAGTTCAAAATTATAGTAATGTCCTCCATAGACATCCACTGAAGGAAGCCAGAATCTCCGATCGATCGATTTTTCCTTCTGAAAAATTTCGTTCTCAAGCTTCAAGGAGACCACCTGTGGATAATTTTGAAAGTTCTCTACTCTTGCAAGTAGTTTTTCATCATGCTGATGGTCCAGGACAGAAGGAAACTTCAAATTTTCTGTCTCGATACCAACAAGAGGGGCCAATCCGATTTTAAGAATTTTATTTTCATGCTTCAAACTCTCTATCGTTTCTTCAAGTTCAGAATCGAAGATCGTAAACTCCAAAGAGTCCGTCCTAGTCGAGACACCACTGGACGCCCTCCTGTTTGCCTGAGATCTTATCTTTAAGTTCTCATCCTTCTCCCTTTCGAGAATAGATATTAACTCATTATTAAAGATAATCTCATATTGGAGCTTTCGAATCTTATTCAGTTCCTCTCTTGTCTTGAGATCTGTCCGAATTTTACTTAGACCTGATTTTAGCTGAATAATCTCTGAAGCAAGATTATCCTTCCCACCTCTGAAAAGATTGAAACGGGCCTCTAGAAAACCATAGGGCTCAGTCTTGGAGGGGATCGACTCAACCTTAAAATGCTCTTCTCCTCCCACTAGTAAAAGGTGCGGTAGGAAAGAGCGACCAAGATGACCCTCTTTGGCTTCACTTGCTTCCTGCTCTTTTTTCACACTTTGAATGGCAAGATTATTAGTCAGTTCTAAAGCAAATGCACTGTTCAAGAGCATAGAAATTAAAGTTAGAAATAGAAATCTCATAGGTCATCCCAGTCTTTTAATTAAAAAATTAGTCTAAATTATCGAAGGCAGCGAGAAGTTCCTTCTCACCCTCTTTAACTTTCACATCGATGTTGTAAGGACGTCTCGCTGGTTTAGGCATCTTTCCCATGTAATGGTCGCCATGTTTTTCAAGTTCAAATTTTTGAACATTGACCTTACCTTTCTTACTGGTAATTAAATCTGCTTTGGCCTTTTGAGCAAAACCTTTAAGATCGATTTGTTTCATAGTTTTGTCATAGTAGTAAACCCGTACTGTCCCATCAGAAGTGCGGGCGAGTTCACTCTTATAAACTAGATCTGCCTTTGTCCCTTTAGAAGCTTCTTTAGCTAGAACGACAGATGTAATAACCCCTCCCTGTTTAGGGGCATCTGTCAGTTTTGGGCCATGCCCTTCATCGTGAGCAAATACATTTAGTGAAAGGGCCATTAAAAGAACGAGAATTGTTTTCATTCGTTGTCTCCTGTTAGTTCGTAATTTTCATCCCGATTTGGGCTTAAAAGTTTATCTATTGAACGTTTTCCATATTTATAAAAAATTGCCGGAGTAACGAAGATATCGAGAAGCGTTGATGATAAAAGTCCTCCTATTATCACAACAGCTACCGGATACAGGATTTCCTTACCTGGCTCGCCTTTAGCTAAGAGAAGCGGAGAAAGAGCAAGGATCGCAGTTAGGGCAGTCATCAAGACGGGGACAAGCCTTTCTAGTGAACCTCTAATTACCATGTGCTCAGAGAAAGTTTCCCCTTCCTCTTTCACAAGGTGAATATAATGGCTAATCATCATAATGCCGTTACGACTTGCAATTCCACAGAGAGTGATAAAGGCAATCATCGTTGCAACGGAAAGTTCTCTTTCCGTGAGATAGATTGCGATAACACTTCCAATTAACGCCAGTGGAATATTCACCATTACTTGTAATGTCAGCATCACTGACTTGAAGTGCACATAAAGAACAAAGAACACTCCTAAGAGCGAGATGATTCCAAGAAAAGTGATAAGCCTTGTGGCCTGTTGCTGACTTTCAAACTGGCCTCCGTACTCAATAAAATAACCTTCATGCAATTTCACCTCTTGAGCTACTTGCTTCTGTATTTCCTTAATAAGGCTTCCTAAGTCTCTACCGTGACTATTGGCGGAGATAACAATTCTGCGCTGAAGATTTTCACGGTTGACCATATTCGGACCAGTACCCTGATAGACTTCTGCGACATCTGCCACCTGGATTCTTTGACCATTAGGCATTGTCTTAACAATAGTCTCTTCAATATTCTCCGGGTTGGACCTGGATTCATCGTCAAACCTCATAAAAACATCAAAGAGCTTTTGTTCCTCAATGACCTGGGCCACTGTCTCTCCATTGAGCGCCATTTCTAAATCATTCGTAAGACCTCCCGGACTGATGCCAAAGACGCCAGCTTCTTCCCGATAGACAAGAATTTTAAGCTGAGGAATCAGGACCAATGGCTCAAGCTGAAGATCCACGACTCCTTCAATCCCCTTCAAGGCTCCTTCTACCTGACCTCCAAGACGACGAAGCTCAGTTAAATCCGGTCCAAATACTTTAATGGCAATTTGGGCGCGCACGCCGGAAAGAAGGTGATCAAGGCGGTGACTGATCGGTTGACCGATGTTCACATAAACATCCCCAACCTCCTCAATCCTTTTACGAATTTCCTGAAGAACGACTTGTCTGTCTCTTCCACCTTCCTTGAAATCTACATCAATCTCACTCCAGTGAACTCCTTCCGCATGCTCATCCATTTCGGCCCGTCCAGTTCTTCGGATAGTAGATCTGGCTTCTGGAACGGAAAGAATGGCCTTCTCAATTTTAGTCCCGAGTTCATCTGAAGCCTTGAGCGATATTCCTGGAAAGGAAGCAACACCAATTGTTGCCGTTCCTTCATTAAATGACGGTAGAAAATTTGTGCCCATGAATGGGATTAAAGCGATGGCCCCAACGAGGAGAAAACTACAAAAGGCCATAACGAGATTTGGATGATGAATTGCTTTCTTTAACAATTTCTCATCCCAGAGTTTCAGACGTCTCACTAAAGGTCCATCGTCCTTATGTTCAAGGACTTTGGATCTTGAAACCAAGTAATAACAAAGAACTGGTGTCACTGTTAATGAAACAAACAGGGAAGCAGTTAAAGAAATGATATAGGAAACACCAAGAGGAGCAAAAAGTTTTCCTTCAATCCCACTTAAAGCAAACAGCGGAATAAAAACTAAAACAACAATGATCGTGGAAAAGACTATTGAGTTCCGAACTTCCGAGGAAGCCTTGTAGATGACAAACAAAGGATGACGTGGCTTTTCAGCGTGACGGTTTTCTTTAAGCCTCCTAAATACGTTTTCCACATCCACAATGGCATCGTCCACCAGCTCACCGATGGCAATAGCAAGTCCTCCCAGAGTCATTGTATTGATCGACATTCCAAAGATCTTGAAAATGATGAAGGTCATTACCAGTGATAAGGGAATGGAAATTAATGTAATGGCGGTGGTTCTTATGTTCAGCAAAAATAGAAACAGAATGATCGCTACCATGATGGCGCCATCTCTTAAGGCTTCTTCAACATTGGAAACAGAGGCTTCAATGAAGCGAGATTGCTTAAAAAGATCACTCCTGATTTCAACACCTGATGGTATGGTCTTCTTCAGGTTCTCAAGCATCTCATCAATTTTTTGAGTCAACTCAATGGTGCTGGCTCCGGGTTGCTTTTGAATGGTCATAATCACAGAGTGCTTGGCATCGATGCTTCCCTCACCCCTTTTTATCTTAGGACCAATCTTGACCGTTGCAACATCCTTAACCCTAACCGGTACTCCAAGATGAATGCCGATGGCGGTATTTTCAATCTCCTCAATACTCTCCACTCTCCCAATTGGTCGAATGAGATACTCCTTGTCTCCGATATCTAGAAAACCACCGGTGGTGTTTTCACTTATTTCGGCCAATGCCTTCTCCAGCTCCTGAAGAGAAATCATTTTCTTCTGAAGCTTTTCGCTTGAAACAAGAATCTGAAACTGCTTAACTTCGCCCCCCATAACGACGACCTGGCTGATTCCAGGTATTGTCATAAGACGTGGTCTCACCAACCAGTCGGCCAATGTCCTGAGTTCCATGGGACTAACTTCATT
>CAYWMU010000155.1:3167-6580 GCA_964459395.1 uncultured Bacteriovorax sp. | reverse complement strand
GAGACTAAAATACCTGCAACTGAAGATTGGGAAGCAAGTACATTTGTCCTGGATCATGAAGAAAAATTGAAGCAGTTGTTGATCGGGTGGTAGACACTCCATTAAATAGAGTGAGGTGAGATTTGAAGATGAATCTAGCAAAAGCTGATATAAATCTGGAAACAAAGCTTGTTGGCTCCGTTGAAGGGAATTTTGATATTCCCTCATATCAACGAGGATATCGATGGGGAAAAGATGAGGTCTATCGTTTGCTCGATGACATTTATACCAACGGTGCAAATAACTACTGTTTACAGCCGGTTGTTGTAAGAAAAAATTTAAACCGATTTGAACTCATCGACGGTCAGCAGAGATTGACAACACTGTTTATCTTATTGAAATACATTCAGAAAGAATTTAAACCTAGGATCAAACTCAATTATTCTTTAAGCTATGAAACTCGAACTAATTCTGAAGCATTTCTAAATTCTGTTGATAAGGAATTAGCAGAAACCAACATTGATTTTTTTCATATATATAACGCATATCGAACAATTAACAGCTGGTTTATTGACCAAAAGGATGATGTCATAGCTGCCGATAAATTGTATGAATATCTTGTAGAACGCGTAAAAATTATCTGGTACGAGGTAGATGAGTCTGAAGATGCTATTGCTCTATTTACCCGCCTTAATATTGGAAAAATACCACTGACAAGCGCAGAACTCGTAAAAGCAATGTTCCTGAGCCGAGATAATAATTCCGAAATGGACAGAGAGAAGCAGGAGGAAATATCTCTGCAATGGGACAATATCGAAAAAGAGCTACACAATAACTCATTATGGTATTTTTTGACAAATCACTCAAACGTAAAATATCAAACACGTATTGACCTGATCTTAGATTTGATTTCGGGTAAACCAGCAGACAACAAAGAAAAATACTACACCTTCTTCTATTTTGACAATTTGAACAAAGAGGAGAACCTAAACGAGATCTGGAAAGAAATACAGCATACATTTCTAATCCTGAAAGATTGGTATGAGGATCATGAGCTCTACCACAAAATTGGCTATTTGATCGCTTCAAACACAAAATCCTTGCAAGATATTTTTGTGTTATCCAGACGTATAATAGACGGAAAAGGCATTACAAAAAAACAGTTCAAGTCAGAATTGGATGTGTATATAAGAAAAAGCGTTGCACTTAACGGTAATTATTCTGAACTTAGTTATGAAAAAACTGCAGATTACGCAAAAATCAGCAGACTACTTCTTTTGTTTAATGTTGAATCTGTTCGCCAAAATGGTGAACAAACGCATTGGTTTCCATTTGAAAAATTTAAGTTTCAAAAATCAAGCAAAGTCTCATGGAGCCTAGAGCACATACATGCGCAACAGTCAGAAGGTATGCAAAAGCAAGACGATTGGAAGGAATGGCTTAGATTACATACCCCTTCTATTGTGTCGCTAGGTGATGGGAACAGCGAACTAATCAAGGAGATGGAAACCGCGTGTGCAAAGGAACGTCTGGAGCGCCTGGAATTTGAAGACCTCCAGCAAAAGGTAATACAGAAATTGTCTTCCCAAGGGAACACGGAATACATGCACTCGATTGCAAATTTAGCTTTGCTTAACATGAGCGATAACGCTGCTCTCAATAATTCCACTTTTGATGTCAAACGAAATGCGATTATTGAAATGGACAAGAAAGGTCAATTTATCCCATTTTGCACAAAGATGGTTTTCTTGAAATACTACACACCCTCTACAAGCAATCAGTTGCATTTTTGGGGACAGCCAGACAGGATCGCATACATTAAGGCGATCAACAGTACACTTAAAAACTACCTGCCCGAAGAAATCTCAATAGAAAAGGAGGCTGAATAATATGGGGACCTCATTTAATTCTTTTATTGATATATTTAACACCGGTTTTAAAGTTGACGAAGAAACCGTCCATCTGAAAAAGATTGCTATCCCAATTATTCAGCGAGACTATGCCCAAGGCCGCATTGACGGTGAAGTCAATCGAATTCGGGCACGTTTTTTAGACTCATTACACCAAGCGATTATTGCTGATCCAATCACCTTGGATTTTGTTTATGGAGACATCAACAGTAATGGTGTTATGACCCCATTGGATGGCCAACAGCGCCTTACGGCACTGTTTCTCCTCCATTGGTACGCTGCAAAAAAAGAAAATATAGACCCATCAGATCATCTTTTTTTGGGGAACTTTAGTTATGAGACAAGGTACAGCGCACGCGATTTCTGCTCTTTTTTAATAAAGTTTAATCCCTCATTTACGAAAATCCTGTCTGAAGAAATTGTTGATCAGGCATGGTTCCCGCTTGATTGGAAAAAAGACCCAACAATCAGTTCAATGCTTGTGATGCTTGATGCGATTCAGGTTGAGTTCGCGGATACACAGGGAATTTGGGATAGACTAAAGAATAACGCTATTACTTTCTACTTTCTGCCGATCAAAGACATGGGTCTCACTGATGAATTGTACATCAAGATGAACTCGCGCGGGAAACCACTAACGCAATTCGAACACTTCAAAGCTGAATTAGAACGTGAACTTCGGAAGATTGATGAACCTACGGCAAAACGGATCATTAAAAAGATAGATCTTGATTGGACCGATATGCTATGGCGTTATCGTGGCAATGATAATGTAATTGATGATGAGTTCCTGCGCTATTTTAAGTTCATTTGTGACATTATTTGTTATCAGAACGGCGGGACCACACAAGGCAAGAGCAATGATGAATTTGACCTCTTGAAAGAATATTTTTCCGGGCAAAACAAAAATGTGTTGGCAAATATCCAAACGCTTGAGGAGTATTTTGATTGTTGGAGCAAGCTCAATGGGGATAATACTCCTGATAAATTTTTGGAACGTAATATTTCGCACGATCATCAGGCTGGAAAGATAAAAATTGAGAAAAGGTATGCTGTAAATATTTTTAATGACTGTGTGCGCACTTACGGCGACATAACTGGCAATGGTAACAGAGTGTTCCCATTGAATAGGATTGTCCTTTTGTACGCAGTCATCTCTTTTCTGTTAAACAAGGATACGATAACTGATAGTGATTTTTCAAGAAGGTTGAGAATCGTAAACAACTTGATTCAAAATTCCGAAGATGAGATCAGCGACAGTGAATTCAGAACAAGCGGAAATAGAATGCCAGCTATTTTGAAGCAAGTTGATGCCATCATAAGAACCGGAAAAATCGATGACAGCATTGAAAAAAACCTGAATCTAAATCAGTTGGCTGAGGAAGCCATCAAGATAACATGGGTCGAAAACAACCCGGATAAGGCTGAAGATCTGTTTGAATTAGAGGACCACGATTTGCTTCAGGGACAGATTGGCATTATTGGCTTGGAACAAACGGATTATTTCAAGCGTTTTCCATCGCT
>CAYWMU010000155.1:0-3067 GCA_964459395.1 uncultured Bacteriovorax sp. | reverse complement strand
TGTGAAGCCAACAACGAATTTGAATGGCGATATTATTACATTAAATATGACCTTTTCAGACCGGGGAATTTCGGGAAATATTGGTGGGATGACATAGGAAATAAGCCATACGAATTTTCCGTTATGTCAACTGAGTCAAAGATTTCTGAAAATACCTATCAGCCCTTCTTAAAGGCGGCTTATAAAAAGAAACTGTCAAAGGACCATTATGGTCAAAGAGCAATTGATGGTGATAATTATATAGTCTGTGTAAATTCTGCCTATGTTATAAAAACCATAAATTCAGATGCCGAAGTAGAGAAAATGGCTATAGCACAAAATGATCAAGGCATAGATACGGAAGATAGAATACAAAAACTACTTCTTGTGTTGGGGAAATGAGATCAAGTATATGAATAGTCAAACCGATACACTATAAAGGAATTTCATAATACTAAGCAAGCCAGAACAAATTGAGGAATGAAGGGATTCTATTATGCCTAGGACAATAACATATTACTATCCAGATGAAAACAATCCATCCGCAATAAAGGTATTTCAAGATCGTAGCAGTCAGATTCGTGGGTTCTATTTCAAACGAGATTATTTGAAGGACGTAGCAAAGGAAGACTACGCAACAAATTACGCAGTCTACTTTCTCTTCAGTGATGAAGCGGACACAAATGGGTTCAAGACAATTTACATTGGTCAATCGAAACTTGGCGCTGGGAGAATTGGAAACCATGATAAAAATAAGGACTTTTGGACGTACTGCATCATGTTTGTGAGCGACAATAATATTTTCGATGCGAATGTCATTGACTACATGGAGTTCCATTTTATCAACCTATTAAAAAAGTCCAGCTTATATACTCTGGATAACACCGAACCGCGAAATAAAGAGCCTAACTTAAGTTCATTTGATAAGACAACTTATCAGACATACATTCAGCAAATTGAGTTTCTTCTTAAGGCTGAAGGTATCAATTTCATAGAACGAGAAAAGAAACCTAGTGTCAAATACTACTTGCCCAAGAGTAAGAATTACAATGCAAAGGTTTATTTCCAAGATGGAAATTTTGTAGTCGAAGAAGGATCTATTGTCCATAAACCAAAAGAAGCTCTGAAAAATTGGAGCGATGAAGGAAGGCTCTATCAGCGATTGACCAATGATATTAATTCTCTAATTGATGACAAAAAACTAGAAGACCTGGGCGATACATGCAGAACGTTGGTTAAATTACCTTTTTCTAGCGTTTCATCGGCTGCTGCCTTTATCTCGGGGGCAGCCCAAAATGGATGGATTTTCTTCAATGATATCCAGGAATTAAGGCACGGAGAGTAAATTGGCAAGCAATGCAAGTGTTTATACACTTGCGGAAATCTATGTAATTTCACCTTTTGGGAATATCCCAAACCCATCTTCCTTTGCTAATGATGAGTCAATCAATTTAGCGATAACATAGGAATGGGATTGGAAAATAAAAATGATTGGAGGAGTGCGGTTGTGAAAGATAACAGATTTTTGCATATTTCAGATTTGCATTTCTTCGATTCTGACCATTTAAAAAGTAAAAAAGACGGGCTAAGTCATTATGAAATTAAGCGTCAAATACTTGGGGATATCAGCTCGATCATTAAGGATCATCATATCGGTGCAGTTATTATTTCTGGGGATCTTGAATTGGATTCATCCGACGATATCATCCCATACCTACAAGAATGGCTATCACTCGATTGTAAAGTCTTTACTGTATTTGGCGAACACGATACCCGGGCGTCAAGAGCAGAGCTGATTTCAAAGACCAGAGGTCTAAGTGGCTTATATATCATGGATGAGATGTCTTTCATAGAAGACGATGATCTTGGATTCAATGTTTTTGGAATGAGTTGCGATTCCAAGCAAAATGGTTTTCTTAAGAAATTCGGAGATCTCACACCACAGCTTCACACTAAACCAGCGATTTTATTAACCCACCCTTGTGATCTGCCAATCAGTAAGATGAAACAACTTGGATTTAATTACTATGCCGTAGGCCATATTCATTATCATCGCATAAAGAGAGTTGAACGAAATATTTACATTGGAAGGCCGGGTCATCTGTATTCATTATGGGATGGGAATGGTAAAGCCTGGCCTGTTGGAGCGATTATTGGTGAGTTCCTTGATGGGGATCTCGAGTTGTCCTGGCATCCGTTTTCCCAAGCACAAACTGTTAGATTATTCGTAGATCCATTCACTGGAACGGACCAAAATAATCTGGTCATAGAAAATTGTACTTATGAGATGGGTCAGAAAATTTCCCGTTTAGTCGAAGGAGAATGGGTAGATCAGAAATTCCGGGGAATATTTGAAGGCCACCTCGATTCAGATATAGAGAGTCCTTATCTTGCTACGCTTATAAGAGAAATCCTCGAAATTTTCCCAAATGAAATCTTCGTTACTCCTAGCGACTCCTATAAGATGAAAAAGAAATATGGATATAGCAGGGGTGTTTTTAGGGCAAAAACCATATTATCAGATCCGGAAATATTCGATGAATATTTTGAAAGAATCTTTAAGGCGTCAAATAAGACGCAGTGATCTTTGTGGATGGGGTTTGCCCAAGATCAGACTCATTTACCGAAGCTGATCATTAATACTAGCCGACTTTTGAGAAAATAAATGATCAACGTTTGATTGTACCGTCAGTGATTCTTTCATCAGAATTTTTTGTTTTATATAGTCTTTTAAAATTACTTTTTTAGAACCTAGGCATGCGCTGAATTCCTGATTAAGGTCTCTCATCGAAGGGATCTTGCTTGATGAAATAGAGTCAAAACCTTGCTTGGCGGATTGGTGAAGCAGAATGCTTTCGTGAGTATTCCGGAACTGATTACACCGTGTGTCCGGCCATAGGAAACCGTTTATTATTTAATCTTGTTTCTGCTGGAAGCATCTTACTTGATTAACTTGGAACAATCAAGGGTGTCCACACTGCTGACGCAGCAAGCCCTTGACAATTCCAAGTTAATCAAGATGAAAGCAATTACGCAGAAGTAAGGCGGTTTCCGCCTACCGGAATGCCGGTTTCCATTTTTCCGGAAT
>CAYWMU010000154.1:0-6595 GCA_964459395.1 uncultured Bacteriovorax sp. | reverse complement strand
ATCGGTAAAGAAGATCTTCTTTAATTAATGAACACCAATATAAGGGGGCAGTTTACAAAAAAAAAGGGGCGCCTAAGCGCCCCTTCTACTTTAAGTAGGAATGAGAGAATTAACCAATTAGCTTTAGAGCATTCTGACCAGTCATATTAGCTTGAGCTAGTACAGAAGTTCCTGCTGCACTAAGGATATCATTCTTAGCTTTTGTAGCAGTTGCATCTGCATAATCTACGTCACGGATACGAGAATTAGCTGCAGATAAGTTCTCAACACTAATTTGTAGGTTATTAGATGTTGATACTAGTCTGTTCTGAATCGCACCCAGGAAAGCTCTCTGACCAGAAACAGTCTCGATCGCTTTATCTAGAGCAGCTAGAGATTCTTGTGAACCAGTTTTCGAAGAAACATCTAGTTCAGCTACCCCTAGACCATCCAGTCCAGCATTTACTCTTGAAGCATCATAAGAAATTCTATCTTGGAAAGCATCGTTGTTGATACCAACTTGGAAATCATACATTCCACCAGTTCCATCAAGAAGTTTCTTACCGTTAAACTCTGTCACTTGAGAAATACGATCAAGCTCAAGCTTAAGGTTTTGATACTCCATATTTGTCATTTCTCTTTCAACATCACCAACAGTATCAGAAGCTGTCTGTACAGCAAGCTCTCTCATACGTGTTAGGATTGAAGATACTTCGTTTAGACCACCTTCAGCGATTTGTACCATCGAGATACCATCGTTAGCGTTACGGTCTGCTTGTTTCATTGAGCGGATACCAGCTTTCATCTTTTCAGAGATTGCTAGACCTGCAGCATCGTCAGCAGCTTTAGTGATACGTGTACCACTTGAAAGTTTTGCGAGATTGTTCTCAGATTCGCGATTGTTCACAGAAAGTGAACGTTGAGCAGCGATCGAAGAAATGTTTGTGTTAATACGGAAACCCATTAAATCCTCCTTGGTTAATTCCCTCATCAAATCCGTGATGATCAGTTCCCAACCTTGAGAGACTAGATAAGCTTCCTGCTTAAAGTATTTTTTTTCTCATTCGTTTGGCTCAAGTGCCAGACAAACAGCTTTTCGGAGCCGTTTTGTTAAACTTAAGAGGGAATTAATATTTTTTTACATTTTTTCACTGGAGTAGTTTTATCCACTTTCCTATCTCATTGATTCCCTTTGTGAAATACATTAAAATGCCCTAATGAAACAACTCCCTCCTATCCTTATTTATCACTCAAATGATGAGTTTCGATCCATGCTTAAAGACATGTTAATTAAGCACGGCTTCTTTTATCTTCTTGATACAGGTCGTGAAGAAGTCTTCTATGAGCTAAGAGAGAAGAATAAGCAACACTTTATTCTCATTGAGAATGATCGAGTGGATACAAAGTTAATCGAGATGTTTAGTTCAAGATCGGGAGGGTTTCTTATACTTGGACAAACAGATGAAAAAAGAACTCATCAACTCAGTACACTCTTTGGAGCAAGTGCTATTATGAGTTTCCCTTTTCCCTCTGATAAGCTTGGAAAAAAAATTGTTGAAAGATCTTAGTGGTATTCTGAATAAGGAAGGTTATTGATTCCCATCCAGTTCATAAGATCTACTTCTACAGAGTTATCAAAGTCAGAGATTTCATACTCTTCATTCTTAATCACGACTTTTGCATAGGTCAATGCTGACCCTTGATTCCACTGACCGAGATCTAGATTAATCATTCTGGTCCACGTTCCTGTATTGATGAATGTGGTGCCATCACTATAGAGCCTTAGTGTTGGTGCGTGAGTATGCCCTACAATGAGGACTTTAGAATCTTGATTCTTTTCAAAGAATTGACGAGTCAGAGTTTCATAATCCTGGAAAAGCTCTAGCTCTCGTAAAATATCATCAAACACTTCTCGAAGAGATTTCTTCTGCATATAAAAATGCCAGAACCTTACCATCACAAAATAGTAAAAGTTTGAGAGCATAAAACGCAGAGTGAAAAATGTATCAAAAAGAATTCCATGAATGAGAAAGTGCTTAATGGGCCTTACTTCATTGATGTAACTTCTTTCTTGCTTATACTTATTGATCACATTAGTAACATAATATGACCCCCAAGGAGGAATGAAATACTTCTCTCCACTCAAGGTTTCAATAATTGATTTTTGTGGATCAAATTCATGGGCACGCTCATATTGGTGACCGTGCTGAATACAGACGCCCTTAGCTGGGATATAAGTACTAATATCATTTGAAAGAGTGATTTTACTTTTCTCTTCACCAAAGTAATTACAGAATTCTTCTTTTAATGAATCAAAAACAAATTCCGCATCATGGTTTCCAATAATATAAACAATATTTTTCCCGGGAGCTTTTAAAAAGCTCTTCATGGCATTGAGAACACCTTGGTGGGCATTCATAATCATGCGAAGTTTTTCTAAAGCGGCTTTCTCACTCCAAAACTCATCGTCATAAAATTCAACATAAGGAACTGCTAAGAAATCTAAAAAGTCTCCATTGATAACTAACTCTACTCTCGTGTTAGTATATTCCCCACTTGAGTAGTACTTTAAGAAATCAATGAGCTCATTATCATAATGAAAATCCTCAAGGAGATTTCTCTTACCTTTAAGCATCTTCCCTGCACCTAAATGCAAATCCGATATTACTAGAATAAGTTTTGCAATATTATCGTTTTGGTGGGACTTCATAGGTTTTCTTACCAAACTTTAATTCTACTTCCTGAAAAGATGGACTCATTGGCACAAAAAAAACTGGCTGAGTTCCTTTATTCTCTATTTCAATTGTCTTGGAATTACCAGACTCTATTGTAACAAATTTTAGGTTATCTGTACCTGATACAAATTTTGCAACTTGATCAGACAATGAATTATTCTCGATGATAACAGAAAAAAGTTTCATCTTTTTCTCAGGAGAACTAACACTAATTCCGCTATCAGTTAACTTTAGGATGAAAGAAGGATTATGTCCTTGCCCCCAAAGAGATCCACTCAAAATAAATGTAAAAACTAACCATAATCTCAAAGCATAAACCTTAATTCTGTTAATCTTTTAATTTCGTCTCTAAGCTTGGCCGCTTCTTCAAACTCTAAGGCACTTGAAGCTTGCTTCATCTCTTGCTTAAGTTCTTTTATCTTATCATCAATTGCCTGGGCAGAAAGCTTTTGCTCTACTTTTTCCCCTTTTTTCCTCTTCTCATTTTTCTTGGTACCACGTAGGACTTCAATAACACCTCCACTCACCTTTTTTAGAATAGTTTTAGGGGTAGTATTATGTAGTTGATTAAATCGGTCTTGCTTTTCTCGTCTTTCTTTGGTGATTTGCATGGCCGTTCTAATGGATGGAGTCTCCTTAAAGCCATAAAGAAGAACTCTTCCCTCATCATTTCGAGCGGCCCGACCAATGATCTGAATAAGGGAGCGAGTCGAACGAAGGAAGCCCTCTTTGTCCGCATCAAGAACTCCCACAAGGGAGACTTCCGGAATATCAAGCCCCTCTCTTAAAAGGTTAATTCCTACGAGGATATCAAATTCCCCAAGTCTTAAATCCCGAATAATCTCAATGCGCTCAATTGTATCAATTTCTGAATGAAGATAGCGAATCCTCATTCCTACCCCACGGTAGAAAGTTGTTAATTCTTCGGCCAACTTCTTGGTTAGGGTGGTAATTAGAACCCGTTGTCCCTTGGCGATCACTTTTCTAGCTTCCACAAGCATGTCATCCACTTGGTTAGTGGCATCTCGCAGTTCAACGATGGGATCTAGAAGTCCGGTTGGGCGAATAATTTGTTCAACATATTCTCCTCCCGATTGTTCGAGTTCATAGTCAGCAGGTGTCGCTGAAACAAATAAGACTTGATCTAGTTTAGACTCAAATTCTTGGAAATTGAGAGGACGGTTATCAAGAGCACTTGGAAGACGAAAACCATAATCCACTAAGTTTTGTTTTCTCGCTCTATCTCCTTTATACATTCCTCCCACCTGAGGAATAGTAATGTGAGACTCATCAACCATTAATACAAAATCTTTTTTAAAGTAATCAAGAAGTGTATAAGGTGGATCCCCAGGTTTTCCACCGGCCAGATGTCGAGAATAGTTTTCAATCCCTGAGCAAAATCCCATTTCTTCCATCATTTCTAAATCAAGTAGAGTTCTTTGACTCAAACGCTGCTCTTCCACCAGTTTATTTTGGGATTGAAGTTCACTAATTCTCTCACGAAGTTCAATTTTTATATTCTCAATAGCGGCCTTCATCTTATCCTTACCAACCACATAGTGACTCTTAGGATAAATATCAATCCTATTTAAAGAATGAAGAACTCGACCTCTCAGAGGATCAACAATGGAAATACTATCAATAACGTCGTCGAAAAACTCAATACGAACCACTTGGCTTTCTTCATAAGCAGGAAAGACTTCAACCACATCCCCTCTCACTCGAAAAGTCCCTCGGTGAAAATCCATATCATTTCTCATGTACTGATTTTCAATAAGTTTTTTTAGAAGATCATCTCGCTCCATTTGATCTCCGGTAAAGAGCATGACCCGTTGATTAAAATATTCTTCCGGAGAACCAATACCGTAAATACAACTTACTGATGCCACTACGATGACGTCTTCTCGTGACATGAGTGAGCGAGTGGCCGAGTGTCTTAACTTTTCAATCTCATCATTAATGGCCGAATCTTTTTCAATGTAAGTATCACTTCCTGGAACATAGGCCTCAGGTTGATAGTAGTCGTAATAAGAAACAAAATATTCGACAGCGTTTTCAGGGAAAAACTCTTTAAATTCAGCAAAGAGCTGGGCGGCCAGGGTTTTATTAGGAGCAAGAATAAGAGTTTTCTTACCAAGCTTTTGAATAATATTGGCCATGGTAAAAGTTTTACCAGAACCTGTAACTCCTAGAAGTGTTTGAAATTTCTCTTTATTTTGAAACCTTGTTGAGATGGATTTAATAGCTTCTGGTTGATCCCCCATCGGCTTAAAAGCAGAGTGTAGTTTAAAAACGCTACTCATCTAAAATCTCCTTGCCAAACGCCCAAAGGATGAAGCACATTTATATAAACATACCTTTGAGGTTTTTATCATGGTGATGCCTTTCTGCATCAAATTTAATTTTTACGCCATATTATCTCACACCTCTTCTATTCTCAAAAATCATTCTACATATAAGTTTTCTTTGGAGGACAATGATCAAGCATTTTCTAGCGCTAGCTAATTTCTCTCCCTCTGAAATAGGTGCCTTTATTGATCGCGCCTACTCCTTTTCTCTTTTAAAAAAATCTCCAGACAAAATAAATCACCTTTTAAAGAACAAAATCTTCTCCAATGCTTTTTTTGAGGCTTCTACCCGTACTCGTTCATCCTTTGAGATTGCGGCCAAAAGATTAGGAGCAGAAATTGTGAACTTCTCACCAGAGAATTCCAGTACAAAAAAAGGTGAGACAGTGTTTGATACTTTAAGGTGTTTAGAAAATCTGGGAGTTGATGGAATTATTCTTCGCCACAGCGATGATACTCTTATCAACGAACTTGCCCCTAAACTCTCAACCACTCTTATCAATGCCGGAGCTGGAAAGTATGAACATCCCTCCCAGGGACTTTTAGACTTACTCACTCTAAAAAAAGAGTTTGGAGAATTAAAAGGTCTTCGCGTGGGAATTTGCGGAGATATTCTTCATTCAAGAGTTGCAGGCTCCATGATGGTTGCAGCAAAAAAATTAGGTTTTGAAGTGATATTAATGGGCCCGGAAAACCTTATTCCCCAAAATGATTTTAAATATCAAGATTTTGATAAAACACTTCCAACCTTAGACGCCATCATGATGCTTCGAATTCAGCATGAAAGGCATGATGGGATTTTTTTAAGTCATAGTGATTACCGACAAGCTTATGGAATGACTAAAGAGCGAGTTGAAAAGCTTGCAAGTCACACCATCGTTATGCACCCCGGTCCTTTTAACCGAGGAGTTGAAATTGATGACGAAGCTATTGAACATAAACAGTCTCGCATATGGCAGCAAATGGAGAATGGAGTGTACGCACGAATGAGTATTTTAGAATGGGCCTCAGGAGTATAAATGAAACTTCAATTAATTCTTGAAAATGGAAAGCGCTTTATTGGAGATTCATTTGGTCACGAACTTAAAAACAATTTTGAATTAGCTGAAATTGTTTTTAATACTGCCATGACGGGTTACCAAGAAATTATTTCTGACCCATCTTACTGCGATCAATTCATCACTCTTACCTATCCCCTCATTGGAAATTATGGGATTTGTAAAGATGACTTTGAAAGCCTAATTCCCTATTCAAAAGGGCTTATTGTTCACGATATTTGTGAAGATCCAAGTAACTACCGAAGTGATAACACACTTTCGAGTTACTTAAAAAAACATAAGATCCCTGCTATTTCAGGAATTGATACTCGAGAACTTACTCGAATTATCAGAGACTCAGGTGTACTTAAGGCCATCATCGCTCCCCTCGACTACCCAGAACATAATCTTGAAATCATTTTCAAAAGCCCTATGCCTCAAGATCAAATTGAGCGCACTTCCGTTAATCGCCCTATTCACTTTCCTGGGAATGGGA
>CAYWMU010000153.1:0-6608 GCA_964459395.1 uncultured Bacteriovorax sp. | reverse complement strand
AAATTTTGGCCTGTCCTGAAACTTCAACTTTCCCTCTGACAGTTGATCTTCCTGAAACTTCTGCACGACCTAAAATCTTTGCTCCTTCAATCACTGTTGCTTGATTACAAACACTCGCTTCAAGCTCAATGAATACCGAACTATCAACAGTTGCACTATGGGCCACAAAGCCACCTAAAGAATCATCAGGGTTCACTCTGAACTCACCAGGAGCGCCACTACAGGGATAGTTTTTGTCTTGGGAAAAAGACGTGAAGGGAAAAGATAAGGACAAAAGTCCCAGCATCAATGAGACATTTCTCATTTACACACTCCTTGTGTTAAAAGAACTTATATTTTTTTGTGACTGAAAGTTTCCTGACTAAATCCGGAAAGATCACCTTAAAATTTTCGCAAGGAAACCTTAGGGGTTACGTTTAGAGCTATAAGTGACTTATATCTTTGTGATTAATTTTGATTTCTATGCAGACTCAAGATTTCTCAATTTTTTTCTTTCAAATAAAAACACCCAACCGACTGATTATTCCTCAGACTCGCATTGAGCACCATGAACGAAGTATCCACTCCATTCCGAAGGCCAATGAGTTCATCATGAAGTTGTGCGTTCTTGTAGAACTTTTGGATTTCATCTTTGAGTTCTACGAACATAGCACGAGCACGATTGAGGCGATTCTTAGAACGAGAAAGGCCTACGTAGTTCCACATGGTTTGCTTGAGAGTGAGTTGGTCTTGGGCAATGAGAGCGAGATCAATTTCTTCAGTACCTAGCACCCAGTCTTTAATGGTGTCAGCACGGTAGACTTCGATATTTTGAATATCATTGAGAATGTTTTCGGCAGCAATATAGCCGAAGGTAAGACCTTCAAGAAGACTTGTAGAAGCGAGACGGTTGGCCCCGTGAAGTCCTGTGCAGGCCACTTCTCCGACGGCATAGAGATTAGGAAGATTAGTTTGTCCCTTCAAATCGGTTTTGACTCCACCGCAAGTGTAGTGAGCTGCAGGCACCACAGGAATCGGCTCATGGGCCATATCAACATTGTTCTCTAAGCAGTAAGCATTGATGGTTGGAAAGCGCTCACGAAGATAAGCTTCATCTTTGTGAGTGATATCTAAGTACACACAATCTGCTTTATCAGAGATCATCTCTTCTAAGATTGCTCGGGCAACCACATCCCTTGGAGCAAGTTCTGCATCCGGATGATATTTTTTCATGAAGGCTTCGCCTTTGGAATTAATGAGGCGTCCACCTTCTCCCCGAACGGCTTCTGAAATAAGAAAGCGTCTATGGCTTGAACGGTTGTAAAAGGTTGTTGGGTGGAATTGGATAAACTCCATATTCATCACTGCGGCTCCTGCTCGATGGGCCATGGCGTGTCCATCTCCTCGGGCCCCTTCGGAGTTTGAGTGGTGAAGGTAGAGAGCACCTACTCCTCCAGTTGCAAGAATCGTGGTTTTCGCAATGATTTTTTTTACGTTCCCACTCTCCTGATCAAAAACATAAGCACCCACAACTTTATTTTCTTCGTAACGCTGACGAATATTTACCCCATGGTGATTGGGAGTAATAAGATCAATGGCCGTATGACTTGTTAAAAAATCCACATTGGGAAATTTTGTTTTATCAGAAAGGTAATTGAGAAGAGAAATCTGAATCGCTTTCCCCGTCATATCCCCTTTATAGATAATGCGCTTTCTTGAATGAGCTGCTTCCTGCGTGAAAAGAAGTTCCCCTTCTGCATCTTTAGCAAATGGTGTGTGGGATTTATCAATGAGGATCTCATCAATAATTTGCGCTGATCTTTCAGCAAGAAGCCTTGCCGCCTCTTCAAAAGAAGTATTAGCGGAAGCTTTCATAATATCTCTCACCAGATCTTCTTTATCATCCATGGTCTCAGGACTATAGATGATTCCCCCTTGGGCCCAAAACGTATTGGTGACCTCAGGTTTTTTTTCTCGGGTAACAATTGTCACTTGCACATTATTCTCAGCAAGCTTTAAGGCCGCTGTTAAACCTGCAATCCCAGAACCAAGAATAAGAACATCGGTGTGAATAAAGGTATTCATGATTTAAATTTTAAAGAGATGTCCACCCGAGGAGCTGCATTGGTAAGAGCTCCCATACTGATGGCATCTAAACCATTGATGAGGTATTGATCAATATTGTCGATGCGAATGCCACCAGAAGCTTCATAAGTCATATTAGCTGGCTTAATGGCAATGGCATTTTTGATATCTTCAGGAGAGAAGTTATCAAGCATCACATGAGTGATCCCTAGGTTGATGGCCTCTTTGAGTTCATCCATCGAGTGAATCTCAACAACCAAATTATTGTAAAAAGTTTTTTGATTTTTAAAAAAGTCGTATGTTTTTTGAAGACCACCAAGACAAGTTTTATGATTGTCTTTAATCATCCACACATCACTTTGTCCGAAGCGATGATTTGATCCACCACCAACTCGCACCGAATACTTCTCAAGAGCACGAAGCCCCGGAGTGGTCTTTCTCGTATCAAGAATCTCGATGCCAAACTCTCTTGCTTTCTCAACGTGAAGATTTGTGAAGGTAGCAATAGATGAACCATGGGCAAGAAGATTAAGAGCAAGTCTTTCTGCTGTTAAAGCAATAGCAAATGGAACTTTACCTAAGGAGATCACTTCACCTTTGGAAATTTTCTTTCCTTCAAATTCACTGAGCTTACTAAACTGAGAAGCTGGTACTCCAAGAGCAATAAAGACTGCGATGAAATAATCAGTTCCTGAAAGAATAAGATCAGACTTGATCTTTAATTCAAGATCAACATCGTGCTGAGGAAGAGACTTCATGTAAAAAATATTACGAGTGAGATCATCTTCTTCAAGCCACTGTTTAATTTGAGGAACAAGTGCGTTTTGCAATAAAGCATCCATAGAAGTTAAGTAACCCAAATTTAATCAGCACGCAAGGAGATTAGAGTTAACTCTCCACAGTAGTAAGCAATGAAAACAATGGCTTATGTATTCCAAAAGAAATCTCCTCCTTGCAGGATTCAGGGCATGATTCGACTCGAACTCACTCTCCTTCTCGTTATTATGACCTCGTCAATTCTGATGATTTCTCATGAGCAGAAAAAAGAGTTACGACACTTCTTTAGGCCCTCAAAGAGTATCACCCTCACTCAATTCCAAGTGGCCTTAAAGACTATTAAAAAAGAGGATAAGGACCACCTCGCCCTCTGGCATTCTATGTTAACTGGAAACACGCGAAGACTTTCTAAAAGTTATAAAACTAAATATCAGGAGCTAGGACTCTCCCATGTCTTCACCCCTTCAGGCTTTCATCTTTCTGCTCTACTCTCGCCCTTAAGACTTTTTATTCCTTCAAAGTTTAGTCCCTATATCTTGGTGATCATTACCTTACTGATCTTCCAGCTTCCTGGACAAGAAGCTCTCAAGCGCATGGGGATAGTGAAGGTTTTTCAGGCCTTCATCGGAAATAAGAGTAGCTTTTACCTAGCGATGCTTGTTTGTCTTTTCTTAGGTCAGCTTAACAGTTCTCCTTTAAGTTTTATTTTTAGTCTTTTTTTCTTAGGGATCATTTACTCTGACCTTAAAGGCATTGCCCTCATCATCTGGTTTTTTATTGGCCAGATACTCATTACTTCCCTTTCAGGGGGAAGCATCTCTTTACTTAATATTATCTTCTCACCCATCGCAAACCTCGGACTCACTCTCATGACTCCTTTTCTCTTCCTCCTCTCTTTTCCACTAGGGGAATTACAGTTAAAGACGGGGATTTTTATTATTAGGCAATACGATGCCTTGCTTGAGTTCTTCTATAAAATCACTCAGAATTTCCCTCAAGTAGAAGTTCATATCTTCACACTCACTCTCCTTGTTCTCATTCTTTGGAGAAAGTCTCTTTATTTTTTTGTAGGGCTTATCCTCTTTTCATCAAGTCTTAATCTTGAAAAGGCTTCACCTCATCGAATGTCTCGCTACTACTTTTTACCTACCGGAGAAGTGGTAAAGACAGTGACTCGTGACGATCAACGAATTATTTATTTTAGTGATGGTATATGTAGGGTGAGATTACGAATGGGGATTTGGGAGAAAAGGTGCTCTCCGAAGAGAGCACCTCAAAAAAGAAAAATTAAGAAACTTTCATATCTTTAATAAGAGCTGCGAAAGTTTTTTCCTCGCGGATTGCATACATAAGGTTATTTTTTACGTTTGCATTGTTCTTATAGAAAGATTCAATCTCTTCTTTTTTCATTCCAGATTGAGCGATCATCTCGTCAATTTTAGCATCGAGATCAGCTTCAGTTGTTTCGATGTTATATTTTTTAGCAAGATGATCAAGGATAAGACCTGAACGAACTTGGAACATGGCCTTTTGCTCAACATCTGAATTCCAACGCTCAAAATAAAGCTCAATCATCTGATCATTGAAGCCTTGACCTTTAAGAGTGTTAACAAGGTCGTTTCTTACAGCTTGCTTCTGATCTTCAAGAAGGGCGTTTGGTACATCAAAAGAATTCTCTTCAATAAGCTTTTCAAGAATTTCTTGGTGAAGTTTTTGAGTTACTTCACGCTTCTTTTGAAGGGCCATTCTCTCTTTATTTTTTGTTTCAAAATCAGCAGCTGATTCAAAACCAAATTCTTTAGCTAGTTCATCATTAAGCTCAGGGAAATTCTTTTGTTTAATTTCAAGAAGCTCAACATGGAAAGTTACTGGAGCATTACGAAGAGACTCTTCGTGGTATTCAGCAGGGAAAGTAACTTTAACGTCTCTCTTCTCCCCTTTCTTCATACCAATCATGCCCTCTTCAAATCCTGGAATAAATTGTCCTGAACCCATTTCAAGCATGTATTCTTCAGCCTTCATATTATCAGGCTTAGATCCATCAGCAGTTTCACCTTCAAAGTTAAATACTGCGAAGTGACCGTTAGCAAGAGTTGCATCAGCATCTGTTACTTCTACAACTTCAGCTTTTGAAGAAAGGTAGTTTTTCTTTAGAGTTTCATAATCTTCATTTGAAACTTCTTCTGAATCTTTTTTGAAAGTTAGGTTTGAGTAATCTTTAAGAGTTACTTCAGGGAAAACTTCAACAGTAGCTTCGAAAGCAACAGTCTTTCCTGCTTCATACTTTGTATTTCCAAACTCTGGGTATCCAACAGCGCGAACGTTTTCTTTTTGAATAGCTTCGTAGAACTGCTCAGAGATAAAACGGTAAAGAGCATCGTTTTCAATTTGTGGCCCGAAAAGTTTTTGAACCATCTCAAGTGGAGCTTTACCTTTACGGAAACCTTTAAGGTTTGAAGTTTGTTGTTTAGCAAGAAGAGCTTGCTTAATTTGCGCGCTAAGATCAACTTTATCAAAGTTGAAGATAAACTTCTTAGTGCAGCCATTTACGTTTTCAATAGTGTAAGACATAGCGATCTCTCTTTATGGTCCAATAAAATTAATGAGACTTTTTAACATAAGAAGGGAATAAATTCAAAACTTTCAGTAATTGACGCGTACCAAATAGAGACCATGGCCAGGGGCCACCGGAGCGAGTTTTTCCTTTTTGACAGGACTTAGACTCTCTTTGAGCTCTTCGAGAGTGACTTTTCCTCTTCCTACTCTCCAAATCGTACCAACCATGAGACGTACCATTTGCTTTAAAAACCCATTACCTACGACTCTAAAAACATAATATGAAGGAAAAAGATCACTCTCTGGTACTTGTAAAATTTCACATTCATAAATTTCACGAACAAAACTAGAGACAGGAGTTCCTTCCACATAAAAATTAGTAAAATCATGTTTACCAATAAATATTTGACAGGCCTCTTTCATAAGCTTGAGATCAATTTCATAGGGATAATGTGAAATCAGGTGTTCTGCAAATGGAGAATGAATCTCTTGGGTTGAAAAGCGATAATGATATTCTTTAGATTTTGCATGAACAGTGGGAATAAATTCATGGGTAGAAACGCTTGCTTCTAAAACTCTAATATCTTCCGGTAAGTGAGAATTCATCGCCTTAAGAAGGTTATAAGGGTTAATTTCCAGAGGAATACTCACCTTCACCACTTGCCCAAGAGCATGAACTCCTGTGTCGGTGCGACCTGAGCCTAGAGATCGTACATCTGATGATTTAGCTATTTTTTCCAGAGCAATATTAATCTCGCCCTGAATAGTTCTACCATAGGACTCAGGCTGGATTTGCCAGCCCAAATACTGAGTCCCTACATAAGATACAACCAAACGATAATGATACATTCTTAAGCTTCTGACTCGCTCTCTTCTTTCCAGTCAAAAATTCCAGCGAACTTTTTTCTGTGAGTCACATAGTAAATAAGAGAGGCCACCACGTAGAAGGTAATGATCAAAGGAATCATCACTTCTTCATAGATAAATAAAGAAGCAATCAACGCAAAGATAATCGCAAGAACTTGCTTCTTATGCTTACTCACCCATTCCGATTTTTTAAAGCTAGGAAACGGAATATTAGAAATCATCAGAACAGCATAGAAAAGAAGATAAGGGATCGTTAAAAATGCCAGATTGACTTCCGGAAACGTGAGAGAAATAAAAACCAATCCAATCACACCACTAAGCATCCAAATATCGACGATATTCAT
>CAYWMU010000152.1:0-6610 GCA_964459395.1 uncultured Bacteriovorax sp. | reverse complement strand
AGAGCTTCCTTATAAGCATGATCTTGCCTTAGCAAAAGAGTATCTTGCCAAAGCGGGATACCCTGAAGGAAAGGGTCTCCCTGCTCTCACTTATGATGTTCGCGGTAGTGAAACGATCCAGCGCCAGATGGGAGAATTCATTAAACAAGAACTCGCGCAAATTGGAATTGAAGTGAATGTGAGTCTCAACTCTTTCCCGGCTTTTTTAGAAAAATCTCGCAAAGGGGATCTGCAATTCTGGCAAGGAGGATGGGTTCTCGACTATCCGGATGCAGAAAATGTTCTCCAGCTTTTAAACTCTGCCAATCTTCCTCCCGGCCCAAACTCAAGTCAGTACACGAATGCTGAATTTGACCAGCTTTTTGAAAAACTCAGAACACTTGAAGATGGTGCTGAGAAATTTGAATTGATGAAAAAGATGGAAGAAATCGTAAATAAAGATTTGCCGTGGATTATGCAGTATTACTCCCGTAACTACATCCTATCCCACGAATATCTGAAAAATTACCGCTATTCTGATATCATTTCAAACTACGTTAAGTACTTAAAAATCCAGACAAATTAATCTTTAATCCCTTAGGTTCAAAAGGCCTAAGGGAATTACTCAAGTTCTTCCTGAAAACTCCGACAAGCTTAATAGGTTATAGGGGTTTTCATGAAATACATTTTCATTTTAATTTTTTCAATTATACCAGCTTCAACTTATGCCAAGGATTTCGTTATCTTTAGCATGACCCAGGATTTATCGATGGGATATCAGGATGAAGTTATCCGAAAGAACTACTACCTTAACCTCGGAAAGGGTCAGGGAGTAAATAAAGATAGTGTCATCGATGTTCATAGAATCATTTCTGTGCAAAATCCCTACGACAACAAAAAGAGAGTAAACTACAAAGTTAAAATCGGTGAATTAAAAGTTATCCATTCATCCGATGAAGCTTCTATTGCCACTGTTCATCGTTATGTAGATGAAGAAACAATTTTTGAACTTCCTCAGTTCATGATTGGTGACCACGTCAGCGTTAGTGTGAGGTGATTTCATCTAAGTTGCGGCTAAAAATGATGTCCCCTCTAAGTACACCATAATGATCTAGTGAATGAACCTTTACTCTCATCACGTAATCCTGACCTTTTATAAAGTTTTTTTCAGACACTAATTCCAGAGAGTTCACTTGAACGCCCATGTAGACTCCTTTAAAATGGAAGGAATAAATATTAGATGAGTTTTTTTTAGTCTTCAGACACCGTGAAATTATGATGATCGTTTTCATACCGGTAAACCCTGCAAGACCAGTAGATAACTGAAGTTATTTAACTGTTTATTTTTAAAGAGCTCTTACTCATCACATTAGACAAAGGAAGACCATGATTCAGGGATCAAAAACTATTGGACGCTTACTAAACCAACGCGTGCAAAAGACACCTGACCACTACGCCATAGGATGGATTGAAAACCAGGAAGTAAAAAACCTTTCATTTACTGATTACAAGACGACCATCTCTCATCTAGCTGCAGGACTTTTAAAAGTAGGGATGCAACCATTGGAGAAGGTTTCTCTTTTTGCACAGACTTGTAAAGAATGGCATCTTCTCGATATGGCCGTGATGAATGCTCGTGCCATCCTTATCCCAATTTACCCAAGCTATTTATCTCATGAAGTGGACTATATTTTTACACATTCTGATAGTTCCATCATGATCATCGAAGATGATCGACAAATGGAAAAACTGATTCCTAATCTAGATAAGTGGAAAAATTTAAAACTCATTATTTCCATTAGAGAACTTGATGAAGAGATAGTGAAGAAATTCAGAAATGCTATTAAGTATTTCACCTATAAAGAACTTCTGAGCTTGGGTTCAGAGGAAGTTCGTAATAATCCTGATTTTTTTGAAACACTCATCAATCATCAAAAAAGCGAAGATGTCGCTTCCATTATCTACACCTCTGGAACTACCGGTGAACCTAAGGGAGCCGTCATCACTCATGGCGGATTTGTCACCATGTTAACTAACGTAGTTGCAAGCACTAATGGTGCCTTCAATGAAAAAGACGTCACTCTGACCTTTCTTCCTCTCTCCCACGTCTTTGGTCGATGTGACTCTCTTCTTCCCTTGGCCTTCGGTCTTCAATCTGTTTACGCCGAGTCATTAGAAAAGATGGTCGACAACATTGGTTTCGTTAAACCAACAGTTATCCTCGCTGTTCCACGGATCTTTGAAAAAATTTATGACAAAGTGATGGAGCAAATTAACTCCGGAACTTTTATTAAAAAACAAGCTTTCAAGTGGGCCGTCAGCGCAGCTAAAAGTTATTTTGAAAAGATTGATCAAGATCTTTCACCGACCACTCGTGAAATCATAGAATACAAACTAGCTTACACTGCAGTCTTTTCTAAGATCTATGATCGCTTTGGTGGAAGAATTAGGTTCTTCGTATCAGGAGGAGCTCCTCTTTCTGCGGAGATCATCACTTTTCTTCGTTATGCTAAACTTACCATCCTAGAAGGTTACGGCTTAACTGAGACAATTGCCCCTTGTATTCTTAATCCGATCTCAAAACAAATTGCTGGTACCGTTGGACGTCCAATGGGTGAAGTAGAAGTTAAATTTGCCGAAGACGGAGAAATCCTTATTAAAACGGAAGCAATGTTTACGGAATACTATAAAAATCCCAAGGCTACCGAAGAAGCTATTCAAGATGGATGGTTTAAGACGGGAGACATCGGTGAATTCACCTCACAAGGCTATTTGAAAATCACAGATCGAAAGAAAGATATCATCATCACTTCCGGCGGAAAAAATGTGGCCCCACAAAAGATAGAGAATATGGCCAAAACCAAGGCCCATATCTCTCAGATGGTTGTTATTGGAGAGAAACGTAACTATCTTACTGCTCTCGTTGGTATCGAAAAGGAAGCCTTCCTAGGGGATCTAGAAGCCTTAGAGCTCAGTCCTTCAGTCACCGTACAAGAACTCTCCCGGCACATGGGAGTACGTGAAATTATTCAGAATGAAATAAATGAAGTTAACCGAGATCTCGCCCGTTTCGAGACTATTAAGGCCTTCTCAATCATTACTGAAGAGTTTTCCACTGATAATTTTCTTACCCCATCCCTAAAAGTGAAGAGAAAAGTTGTCATGGAGCGCTATAAAGACGAAATTGAAGCAATGTATCAATAATCCCCTTTGACAAAAATGGCTATCTCCTTTAAAAATGGAGGTTCCCTATTTAAATATGAAGAGGTCTATTTATGGCAAGAGTCACTATCGAAGATTGCTTAGAGCATGTTGAAAACCGTTACGAATTAGTACACCTAACTGCTAAACGTGTAAAACAGCTTCGCGAAGGTGATCAAGCTCAAATTAAGTGTAAAAACAAAGAAGTTGTTACTGCTCTTAGAGAGATTGCTGCTGAAAAAGTTAAGCACGCTATGAAGAGCGAATACGATTCAGACGAATTCTAATTCTGATTTTACTATTAGATTAAAAAAACCCTCCTTTCGGAGGGTTTTTTTATTACTTCTTTTTAAGTGCAATTTTTAACACTTCATCAAAGTGCTTCACTGGATAAAACTTCATCCCTTTTCTATGTCTTTCAGGAACTTCTTTAAGATCTTTTTCATTCTGCCATGGAAGAATAATTTCCTTAATCCCAGCACGCTTAGCTGCTAGAACTTTTTCTTTTATCCCACCTACTGGAAGAACTTTACCTGTAAGACTTAACTCTCCAGTCATCGCAACATCTCCGCGCACCATAGTATTGGTTGCCAGAGAGTACAATGCGAGGGCCATCGTAATACCTGCACTTGGTCCATCCTTCGGAGTTGCACCAGCTGGTAAGTGAAGATGAATTTCATGACTTGCTAGGAAGTCAGTAGCCTCTTCCGCATTAGCAGGAGTCTCAATAGTTTCCGTCTTGGCCTTTCTTCTTGCTTTAGGTTTATCTTTTTCCATTTGGGCCTGAAGAATGGATTTTACATAAGAGTAAGCAAGGTTTGCTGACTCTCCCATCACTTCACCTAATTGACCTGTTAGTTTGAAGCCTTTTCCTTTAAGAGGAATAGATTCAACAAAAAGAATATCTCCCCCAAAAGCTGTCCAAGCAAGACCTGTTACAACTCCCGGCATAAGAGGTTTTTGGGCCTTGTCTGTTTCAAATCTCTTAGGTCCTAAAACTTTTTCAAGATCGTTCACCGTTGGAACAAACTTCTTAAACTTCTTACTCGAAACTTTTTCAAAAGCAGCTTTACGGCAAAGCTTAGCTATAAGTTGCTCCATGACACGCACTCCTGGCTCACGAGCATAGTCAGAGACAAGAGCTTTTAGAACTGGAGCACCTAAAGAAAAATCTTTAGTCGTTAAACCATGTTTTTTTAACTGCTTTGGAATAACCCACTTAGTAGCAATGCTCAGCTTTTCTTCAATGGTGTAACCAGAAAGCTCAATAAGCTCCATTCTATCCAGAAGGGCTTCGGGAATTTCTCCAATATAGTTGGCAGTCGCAATGAAAAGAACTTTTGAGAGATCAAACGGAACATCCAAGTAATTATCAATGAACGTTTTATTTTGTTCAGGATCAAGAACTTCTAGTAATGCAGAAGCAGGATCACCTTGATAAGACTTTCCGATTTTATCGATCTCATCAAGCATGATAACTGGATTATTAACTTCAACTCTCTTTAGGGCCTGAATAAGTTTTCCAGGCATTGCTCCTACATACGTACGTCTGTGTCCTTTAATCTCAGCTTCATCGCGCATTCCACCAAGAGAGAAACGATAGAACTTACGACCAAGGGCCTTAGCAATAGAATGACCTAAAGAGGTTTTACCTACTCCTGGAGGACCAGCAAGACAAAGAATAGTACCATCGTATTCTGGTTTAAGTTTTCTCACTGCCAGAAACTCTAGAATGCGTTCCTTAGGACGCTCAAGACCGAAGTGATCTTTTTCAAGAATCTTTTGAGCTGTTTCAATATCTACATCATCATCGGTCTCCTTATCCCATGGAAGTTGAATCATCCAATTAAGATAAGTGCGAGTCACGTTATACTCAGGGGAAGAATCAGGAATTGATTCAAGACGCTCAACTTCTTCGAATACTGCTTTTCTCGCTTCTTCAGGGAAGTTGATCTCTTCTAAACTCTCTCTGATTTTTTTAATATCCTTGGCCTTATCATCTTCATCTAGGCCAAGTTCAGAACGAATAACTTTTAATTGTTCACGTAAAAAATATTCACGTTGATACTTATTAACCTTATCGTTTACTTCATCAGTAATTTTCTTCTGAATATCAGCAACATCTTTTTCGCGTTTTAAATACACTAAAAGCTTAGCGAATCTTTTCTTAACAATAAGTGTTTCTAGGAAGTCTTGAGCTTCCGGAACATCTAATGAAAGAGCGAATGCTACAAGATCCGCAAGAGATCCTGGTGAAGGAGAATTCAGCATTGCAAGCTTCATCTCTTCATTGAAATAGGGATTAATCTCAGAAAGTTTTTTTACTTGGTTAATAACTGAACGCGTGTATGCATCAAGCTCTTCATCAGGTTCATGGATATCATTAAAAACTTCTGTTCTTGCAACGAGTAGTGGGGAATCAGAAATAAACTCAACAGCACGGTATCTTTTCATACCGTGAACAAGAAGGTTCACAGAACCATCCGGGAGCTTTAGCTTCTTGATAACCTTACACAGAACTCCAACTCGGTAAACATCCTTAGATGTAATTCCTTTAGGAGAAGGCTCTGTTGCCGACATTTGTTCGTAGCTTTCTTCTACTTCTTCAACATACTCTTCTTCTTCGCCAATCTCCTGAAATACTTCTTGTCCCTCTCCATAGTCCTTGAACTTTACAAGGTTAAGAGCAACATAGTTATTTTTTGAGAGATAACCATCTAGTTCAGGAGTATACTTATCCTCTGAGAGGATAATGGGCGCGATCATTCCTGGAAAGATGGGACTATTCACAATAGGAATAATGACCACTTCGCTTGGAAGATCACTGACCGGATTAGATTCTGAATTGGCACGCGCAGTTAAGTCTTTAGCCATTTTTTCCCTCTTTTATCAGCATTAACGAATATCAATAACTAAGCGACCTGGGTTTTCTAAGTAGAAAACGTCGAAGCTAGCCTTGGATTTTAAATTTATTTCAAGCGTAACTGTTTTGCCATCAACTGAAATAAAGTCAATCGATTTAACAAACTTAGAATTTTTCAATTGAGGTTGATCAGTTGAAACACTCGTCTCAAATAGGTCTACCGATATTTTTTTATCTTTACCTGAAATGTGACCATAAATTTTGGGAACTGTCTGAGTGTTGAAATCAATCACGACTCTCTCATAACCTCTTCCAGGGACAACTGAGTTTCTCACACCTGTCACGCTGGTTCCGGCCAAAATCGAATTGTAGTGGAAAACACCAGAATCAAGGAATATGGATTTCTTTCGATTTGAAATTTTCCAGATTCTCTCTTCCATAAGATTTTGTGAAAAAGCCTCAAAACTAAAGAATAGGGACAATAGTAATAATGTAAGCTTCATAACTCTCCTCATGAGGTTGATAACTTATTCTATTAAAAAGAGGGAGTTAAGACAAAGAGTTCTT
>CAYWMU010000151.1:0-6636 GCA_964459395.1 uncultured Bacteriovorax sp. | reverse complement strand
AGAAGTAGAACAACATGCAAAAGATATTCTAGGCATGCAACTAGTGACTCACCAAACAGGCCCTGAGGGTAAGAAAGTTCTTAAAGTTCTTATCGAGCAGGGGTGTGCTATTGAGCATGAGTACTACGTTGGTATCGTTCTTGACCGTGCTGTTGGAAAACCAGCTTTTATGGTTTCAACAGAAGGTGGAATGGATATCGAAACTGTCGCTCACGAAACTCCAGAAAAAATCATCAAAGCTTATATCGATCCTGCAACAGGTTTCACTCCTGCTCATGGAAGAAAGTTAGGGTACGCCCTTGGTCTTAAAGGGGAAACTCTTAAAAAAGCGATGAAGTTCTTTGAAGGACTTTATAAGCTTTATATGGAAAAAGATTGTTCTATTGCTGAGATCAACCCTCTTGTTACAACAAAGGATGGGGATGTTTTAGCTCTGGATGCCAAGCTTAACTTCGATGATAACGCTCTTTTCAGACACCCTGATATTGAAGCTCTTCGTGATATTACTGAAGAGTCTGAGCAAGAACTTGAAGCTGGTAAGTATGGTCTTTCTTACATTTCTCTTGATGGAAACATCGGGTGTCTTGTAAACGGTGCCGGTCTTGCTATGGCCACTCTTGATATTCTTAAGCTCTATGATGGAACACCTGCTAACTTCCTTGATGTAGGGGGCGGTGCTACAAAAGAAACTGTTCAAAAAGCGTTCTCAATTATTCTTGAAGATAAAAACGTTAAGGCCATTCTTGTGAACATCTTCGGTGGAATCATGAAGTGTGACATTATCGCTGCAGGTGTTGTTGATGCTGCTAAAGAACTTGGAGTGAACGTTCCACTCGTTGTAAGACTTGAAGGTACAAACGTAGCTCTCGGTAAAAAAATTCTTGCTGAATCAGGCTTAAAAATTACTTCAGCTGACGATCTGGCCGATGCTGCTCAAAAAGCAGTGGCAGCTGCTAAGGGAGGAAACTAAGATGGCCATTCTAATTAATAGAGATACTCGTCTCATTACTGTAGGTCTTACTGGTAAACAGGGGACTTTCCATACTCTTCAATCACGTGATTACGGAACAAACGTTGTTGGTGGTGTAACACCTGGTAAAGGTGGAATCATTCACGAAGGTATTCCTGTTTTCAATTCTGTTTTTGAAGCAGTGAAAGAAACGAATGCTAATGCTGCAATGATTTTCGTTCCACCTCCGTTTGCAGCTGATTCAATCATCGAGTGTATCGATGCAGAAATGCCGCTTATTATCTGTATTACAGAGGGAATCCCTGTAAACGATATGATCAAAGTAAAAGCTGCTCTTAAAGGATCAAAGTCACGTCTTATCGGTCCTAACTGTCCGGGAGTGATCACTCCGGGAGAGTGTAAGATCGGTATCATGCCAGGCCATATTCATATGCCAGGTAACGTAGGGGTTATCTCTCGTTCAGGTACTCTTACTTATGAAGCTGTTTACCAATTAACTCAACGTGAAATTGGTCAATCGACATGTGTTGGTATCGGGGGAGACCCTGTTAATGGAACAGACTTCATCGACGTTTTAGAAATGTTTGAAAAAGATCCTGATACAAAAGCTGTGATCATGATCGGTGAAATCGGTGGTACTGCAGAGACAGATGCTGGCCGTTGGATTAAAAAGAACATGACTAAACCAGTAGTAAGTTTCATTGCAGGTGCAGCCGCTCCGAAAGGTAAGCGTATGGGTCATGCTGGAGCTATTATCTCTGGTGAGGATGATTCTGCAGAAGCAAAGTTCAGAATTCTAGAAGAGTGTGGCGTGACTATCGCTCGTTCTCCTGCTGAACTTGGTGCAAAAATTGCTGAAGTACTTAAAAAATAATTTCAATAAATAAGGAGCTAATTATGGCCATTGAAAAAACATTTTCTATCATTAAACCTAACTCTACTCTTGATAATAACATGGGTAACATCATTGCTCACTTTGAGAAGAACGGTCTTCGCATTGCTGCTGCAAAATTCACAAAACTTTCTAAAGAAAAAGCCGAAGGTTTCTATATCGAGCACAAAGAGCGTCCTTTCTTTGGTGAACTAGTAAACTTCATGACTTCAGGTCCTGTTATGCTTATGGTTCTTGAAGGTGAAAATGCAATTGCAAAAAACAGAGAGCTAATGGGTGCTACTAATCCAGCTAACGCTGAAGAAGGAACAATCCGTAAGCTTTATGCAAAGTCTGTTGGTGAAAACTCTGTTCATGGTTCAGATTCATCTGCAGCTGCTGAAAGAGAAATTGCTTATTTCTTCGAGAAAAACGAAATCATCAATCGTTTTTAATAAAGACCGGGCCCCTCACTCAAGCGAGGGGCCTATCTTACCATTTAAGGTAAGTCCTTCTGCTTCACTCATAATTTTCACTATTTGCTTTCATCCCATCATATTCTTTCTAAATTTTTTTTTGTCATCATGACATGACTCAATTCACTTACTTAATATTTATGAGAGAAACGAAATGGTCATTCGTGATCATTTACTAAAAGGGGATTGATATGAAAAAAATAATCGCTGTGCTCTCAAGCTTACTTGTGAGTTCTGCTTTTGCCCAAACTAGTGGTGGTCCATCTCACATGTTTGAATTTAATGCCGACTCGGTACTAGGTGGGCTTGTTTCCTTAGATAAGTCGAAGAGTAGAGGTAAGAGTGCTGACAATGATGTGCAGTTTGATTTCGATCTGAACTACGCTTACTCCCTTCCTCGAATGCCAGAGCTACAATTAGGGGCCAGAGTTAATTATAACAAAGGTACTGAAGGGGGACGTGGAGATTTTGAGGACTATGGATTAGAAGTAGGGGCGATTTATAACTTCAATCCAGGAATGAATGCTCTTGATCTTATGAACTCAACTTATGTTTCACTTTATCTAGGCCTTGGTTGGAATAATAACTACACCGCTCCTCGCTCCAAAGATGAAGTAAGAAGTGCTACTGTGGCCTTGGGCCGAAGGTTTGCCCTAAGTCCTATTGGTCTTAACCATGTAGTTTGGTCTCCAGAAATTGCCTTAGAGAACCTAAACTCGACTACTGGTGGGCAGCTTGAATACAGTCAAAATATTCAATTCCGAGTGCTTCAATTCTCAGTATTTTTCTAAAAACTTTCCAATATTTAGGCCTCCTATGGGGGGCCTATGTCTTAAAACCGACTTTGTCTTAGGGTTATTGGCCAAGCTGTAAAATTTTCACCTCACATGACTTTTCTTTCCAAGTGCGTTATAAATAGAGGGTCTAAAATCCTAAGGAGTCCTCACATGTTTAATCTAGGTGATCACGTTGTTTGCCCAGGCCACGGTGTAGGTCAAGTTTGTAGCTTAGAAACAAAAGAGTTAAATGGAGAGCCGAAGAGCTTCTATATCGTTAAAATCATTAGTAATGGTATGAAAGTCATGATTCCCGTTGATTCTAAGGAAGGGCTAAGAGGCCTTATTCCTGCTTCTGAAATTAATGGTATTTTCGAACTACTTAAAGATCAGGACGTGAAAGTCGACATGTCGACCTGGAATCGTCGTCATAGAGAATATACTTTAAAAGTTAAAACGGGATCTCTCACTGAAATCGCTGATGTTCTGAGACAACTCTTACTTCTTAAAATGAGTAAGAAGCTCTCGTTTGGCGAAAGAAAAATGCTCGATCAGTGTAAAGAACTTATCGTAAAGGAAATTGCCCTTTCATCAGGACAGCCGGAAGCACAAGTTTCTGATAAAATTGACTCACTTTACACCTAATAATTTTCAAAAATACGTCTTAGAGTGTATCTTGTCCTCATCGTTTTATTTTGAGGAGCAAGAACATGACTGTCCGAGTAAGATTCGCCCCGTCTCCTACGGGTTACCTCCATATTGGAGGAGCGAGAACGGCCCTATATAACTATTTATTTGCTAAAAAGATGAAGGGAACTTTCATTCTTCGTATCGAAGATACGGATCTTGAACGCTCTAAGCGTGAGTATGAAGAACTTCAGCGAGGGGACCTTGCGTGGCTTGGGATCACTCACGATGAAGGTCCTGATAAACCAAATCCTAAGTACGCTCCTTATCGTCAATCAGAGCGTCTTGATATCTACATGAAGCACGCTCTTGATCTAGTTGAGAAAGGTCACGCCTATTATGACTTCTGCACAGATGAAGAGTTAGAGGCCATGAAAGAAGCGGCCATGGCCGAGAATCGTGATCCTCACTATAACGGCATCTGGAAAGATCCTGCAATGAAAGAAGAGGCCCTTAAGCGAATTGCTAATGGTGAAAAGGCCGCGATTCGTTTCCGCGCTCCTCAAAAAGATTATAAATTAAATGACGGTGTTAAAGGGGAAGTTACTTATCCATCAGGCATGGTAGGAGACTTTGTGATCATTCGTTCTAATGGTCTTCCTGTTTATAATTACTGCTGTGTGATTGATGATTGGACTATGGATATCACTCACGTGATTCGTGGAGAAGATCATCTTAACAATACTGTTCGTCAGCTGATGATCTATGAAGCACTCGGAGCAAAGATTCCTGAGTTTGCTCACGTATCTCTTCTTATCGGAAGTGATCGCCAAAAACTCTCAAAGCGTCATGGTGCTACTTCGGTCAATCTTTACCGTGAAGAACACTATTTCCCAGAAGCAATGAATAACTATCTCACTCTTCTTGGATGGTCTCACCCTGAAGAAAAAGATATTTTTACCAAAGAAGAAATTCAAGACATCTTTGATATCTCTCGCTTCTCTGCGAGTTCAGCAATGTATGATCTTGAAAAATTCAAATGGGTTAATGGTCAGCATCTTCGTATGAAGTCCAATGAAGAACTTATTTCACTCATCGAAGAGTTACCTGAAACTGAGTTCTTCAAAGAGCAAAGTGTAGAATGGAAGAATGCGGCCCTTGAGCGCTACAAGCAAGATGTTCAGTTTATCACTGAGATTCCAAAGCTTATTAATGAGCAGATTCTTTCAACAAAAATTGAAATGACTGATGCTTTAAAAGAAATTCTATCTTGGGAAACTACTCCGAAAATTATTGATTACATTTCAAGTCAGGTTGAAAGCTATTCAGCTCCTTATATTTCAGAAGCTGATCTCAACTCTTGGATGGATCATGTAAAAAAAGAATTAGGGATTAAAGGTAAACCACTTTTTCAAGGTGTGCGTGCAACACTCACTGGTCATGATCATGGCCCAGATTTAAAAGTGCTCATTCCTCTAACTCCCGTAAATGTTATTAAAGAACGTATTAAAGGTTTAAAGTAAAATGCAGGATTTTAAGATCTATAATAATTTAACTCGTAAGAAAGAAGTCTTTAAAACAGTAGAGCCTGGAAAAGTTAAATTTTATTCTTGTGGTCCAACAACCTATGACTTCCTTCACATCGGTAATGCTCGCGCCCTGGTGGTAGGAGATCTTTTCAACCGTGTGCTGAAAGCTTTTGGTTACGATGTGACTTTCGTTAGAAATTACACCGACGTTGATGACAAAATCATTGATCGTGCTGCTAAAGAAGGGCGAAACGCTATTGAGCATGCGGCCCTTTTTGTAGAAGAGTGTAGAAAAGATATGGAGTCTCTGGGAATGAAACCTGCGACTCACACTCCTAAAGTGAGTGAGACCATGCCTGAGATCATTTCCATGATTGAAGACATCATTAAAAATGGCATGGGCTATGTGGTTGATGGAGAAGTTTTCTTTGAAGTTCCAAAGTTTGATGGCTATGGAAAATTATCAAAGAAAGATCTCGACTCTCTTCAACACGGAGTTCGCGTAGAAGTAGATTCTAAGAAAAGAAATCCAAGTGACTTCGTTCTGTGGAAGCCAGCTAAAGCAGGTGAGCCTTCATGGGATTCTCCATGGGGTAAAGGTCGCCCGGGTTGGCACATTGAGTGTTCGGCCATGGCCAAAAAATTCTTAGGTCCTACACTTGACCTTCACCATGGTGGAGTGGATCTCATGTTTCCTCATCATGAAAATGAAATCGCTCAAAGTGAGGCGGCCAACGGTTGTCCATTCTGTAATACTTGGGCCCATAACGAGTTTTTAAACTTTGGTTCTGAGAAGATGAGTAAGTCTCTTGGAAACGTAGTGAAGATTCGTGATTTTGTTAATAAGTACGGAGGCCAAGTCCTTCGTCATATTCTTCTCTCTGTGCACTACCGCGCGCGCTTAGAGTGGAGTGATGAAGTCATCACACGTGCCATTGAAGAGATTAAACGCATTCATGAATTTGTGGTGGAAGCGAGATCTTGGAATATCACAAGTGCTGGTGAAGAAGATCAAGAGATTGCAAAGCTCTTTGATAAATTAAAGTATGAACTCAAAAATGATTTCAATTCAGCGGGAGCTATGGGGCATTTCTTTTCCATGATTCGTTATGGGAAGGCAAACAAAGATAAGCTTTCAGGAGCGGCCTACAAGCAAATTCTTGCCATGATTGATTTTGTGGCCGATGCTCTAGGTCTCGTGGCCAGTGACCCGCCAGCAGTGCTCAGTAAACTAGCAGAGCTTAATAAAGTCGATATCGATGTGGATGCCACTTGGGTGGAAGGTCTCATTGCTGAGCGCAAAGAGGCGAAGGCCAGCAAGAACTGGGCAAGAGCTGATGAGATTCGAAAAGAGCTTGATAAAAGAACATCGCGTCCTGTTGAGATA
>CAYWMU010000150.1:0-6760 GCA_964459395.1 uncultured Bacteriovorax sp. | reverse complement strand
GTAATTGTTTTGACAGGTTTAATTAACTTATTAACTCTAAAAAGTATTTGAAGAGAAATAATTCCTGCACACACACATAAGGCCACCGAATGGTGGCCTTCTTATTTTAGGAAACTAATGTAGTTTCATAATAACCTTAATGTACTCGTCTTTTTCTTTGTTGAAGTTCTCATAAGCACTAGGACCTTCTTCTAGTGTTAGTCGGTGAGTGATAACAGAAGTCAGATCCACTTTTTCTTCAAGCACCATATCTAGTAGTTCTGGCATATATTTTTGGACATGGGTTTGACCCATCTTAAATGTGAGTGCTTTGGCAAAAGCAGCACCAAAAGGAAACTTGTCTAAGACTCCACCATACACCCCTGGAACTGAGACAGTTCCACCTTTTCGGCAGGATTGGATAGCGTAGCGAAGGGCATCTGGCCGATCTGTTCCAAGTTTTACTTTTTGTTTTACAGTGTCAATGACATTAAGGACTGTGTGGCCATGGGCCTCCATTCCTACGGCATCGATACAGGAATCAGGACCTCGCCCCCCTGTGAGGTATTTAATTTTTTCTAGCATCTCTTCTTCATCTTTAAAGTTAATAACTTCTGCACCACACTCTTGTGCCATTTTTAATCTAGCAGAGAAGTGATCGATAGCAATCACTCTTTCGGCCCCTATGAGGAAAGCACTTTTAATGCTCATGATTCCAACAGGTCCACATCCCCAAACGGCTACCGTATCTCCAGGTTTAATATCGCAATTGACTGCTGCCATATAACCAGTAGGGAAGATGTCACTAAGGAAGAGAACCTTTTCATCATCAATTCCTGGAGGGATCACTAATGAATTTGTGTCCACGTAAGGAACACGAATGTATTCTGCTTGGCCTCCAGCATAACCCCCATACATGTGAGAGTAACCAAAGATACCAGCTCCTGAACTGCCGTAAAGTTTTTCTGGGATCATAAAGTTTGGATTCGAATTATCACAGGCAGAGAATTCTTCATCATGGCAATGCAGACAAGAGCCACAACCAATATCAAAAGGGATAACAATTTTATCTCCGACTTTAATATTTTTTACCATTGAGCCTATCTCTACAACTTCTCCCATCGTTTCATGGCCCATGATATCGCCCTTTCTCATAGTTGGAATGTAACCGTTATAAAGATGAAGGTCTGAGCCGCAGATGGCAGTCGTGGTAACTTTCACAATAGCATCAAGGGGATTGAGGATGGTGGGGTCATGCACGTTTTTGAGGGCGATACTTTGTTTTCCCTCCCAGGTAAGTGCTTTCATAGGTGCTCCTAATGAGTTAAATTTAATTCTTCTCGGCCACTTGGTTGACCTTTCGTTGTGGCAATTACTCCGGTTTCCATCAGTGCTTTTAATCTTTTGATAAAAAAGCGTATGAGTTCAGAGGGATCATCTTCACTTGTTGAGAAATTAGAGAAACTTGCCTGTGCCAGGAGGATAGTCCCTCTATTTTCAGGGGCCCGCTGACAATGAAAACTAATAGCTCCAGAGACAATGCTATCTTCTAAATTCTCCCAAACAACTTCGTATTCATCAGCATCAGTTGCATTGGCCTTCATTAACTCCAGATCAAGAAAGTTTTCAATTCCTTCGGGTAAGTTTTGAAGCGAAGCCTTTACATTTTCGGGGTTCTGAAGAAACTCGTAAACGAACTGTGGGGATTTAAGAATATTTGCACTGTGATAATATCCATGATCTTTTTCTGGTATCAGAATAGGAGGAGCTTTGAAGCTCTCTCCTCGATATTGATTTTCCAAATGAATCGTCATGCTTTCTCCTAATGTTTAATTTCTGAAAGAATTTCTCCTTTAAGCTTTTCATCAGTGAGATTGTTGGAAATATCTTGTAGAGTAACAATTCCGACGGCCTGTTTTTTATCATCTACAACCACTATTCGAGAGAGCCTACGATCTTTCATCAGGCGAGCGGCATCAGTTATATCGCTATTTTGTTCAACACAAACAAATTCTGGAGTCATTGCTTCGGAGACCTTTGCATCCGTAGAAGACCCTTCGGCTACACAACCAATGACGATATCTCTGTCAGTCACAAAACCGACGGGGTTTGATTCTTCATAGACCGGCACACTCCCTATATCGAAGTCTTTCATAAGCTTCGCGACATCTCTTATAGAGTCGGTGGTCTTAACTGTTTGAACTCCTTGGTGCATAATTTCTGAAACTTGCATATTTTACCTCGCTAAATATGGTTCACATCTTGGAGATAATATTAAGCAACAGTGATGCCATCTTCTCTTCATAATCATTGCCTTTAATGTATTTAGAAGGGGAGGATTGACCCAAACTTTAGTTCGGAACTAGGTCATGAATATGTTAATATCTAAATATGAAAGCATTAAAAACAGTATTGAATGATCACTCTCTCGAAGAATTTTTTAATAAATTCTTTAACCGACTGCCTCTTGCGACTTCATCAAGTGCGCATCTTTATAAGGACCATTTAAATTGGGAGGTGATGGAGTCGATTATAAAAGAAAAGAAATCGATTCTTAGAATTGTAAAGAATGGAGAAATGATAAAAGACTATGCTGACATAAGTTTTCAGGAAGCAGAAGATTACTACCGAAATGGGCATACTCTTGTCATTCGTCATTCCGAAAAGTCCCATCCAAAATTAAAAGAACTGGCATTAGAGTTCTCTACTTTCTTTCATAATCCCGTAGATATCCAAGTTTTTTGTTCACCTGCTCAAACGATGGGTTTTGGATGGCATTATGATGTGGAAGATGTTTTTATTTTCCAAACTCAAGGTGAGAAACACTTTACGCTAAGACAAAATACGATTCATTCTTCTCCTACGTTGCTCTCTCTTCCTAAGGATTTAGGATATGAGAAAGAAAAAAGTGATTTGTTTGTTAATGTGACTTTGAAGGCCGGAGATTGGCTCTATATACCGTCAGGATGGTGGCATAAGGCCCATACTGAAAAGGAGGGATCAATGCATATCTCTTTAGGTGTTCTTCCTAAAAGTGCTGTTAATATTTTAACTCACCTCGAAAAAGAATTGGCCTTAAATCCCTCTTGGAGAACAAGACTACCTCTTTATAAAGAATTCTCCTCTCCAGATGAAGAGATATCTTTTTACCAGGAAGGAATGATTGGGCTTGGTAAACATCTGACTGAGAAAATGTCAGATCCTGAATTCATTAGAAGTCTTCTAAAGTCTCTTCGCCAAGGTCTTTAAGAGCTGGGCCCTCAATGACTTTTCCTTTATCTGTGAAACGACTTCCATGACAGGGACAATCCCAGGATTTTTCTGAATCATTCCAATGAACTATACAGCCAAGATGACTACATACTGCTGATGAAACATGGAGTTCATTCTTTTCATTTTTACTCACGGCATACATATGTCCCTTATAGCTTAGGATACAACCTTGTCCGGCTTCTGGATGAACACTTTCATTCGTTTTGAAATAATCCACAACGTACTGTTGAAGAACATTGAGGTTCTCATTTAAGAATTCTTTACTACTAAGTGAACTCAATCGATGAGGCTTGAAAATATCTTTATAAGAGTTTGCATTATTAAGTATGATGTCTCTAAAAATCATGGCCGACAGTGTTCCGTAGATGAGTCCATCTGTTGAAAAACCTGTACACAAGAGAGTGTTATTTTCAAAACCATGGCCAATAAATGGTAGGTGATCGGAAGACCGAAAGTGCTGGCCACTCCATTCGAAGCTATCATCTTCATTATCTTTTAGCTCTAACTTCTCTAGATTCTTCCAAAGTTCTGCCAAGGACTCCTTACTTTCACCTTGTCCTACTTTATGAGGAGATCCGATCAAGACCAGGTAGTTTGTATTGTCCTGCTTATGATTTCTAAACGAGTATATTTTTTCTTTAGAGTAATATCCCCAGTATATGCCATCTTTGAATTTAGGTTGCTTTACCTTTTGGGCAATTCCGTATTCTCGATAAGGAGCTACAACAGTTTGAAGAGGGGAGAATCCTAAAGGAGTGTGAGTTGCATGAATAACAGTTTTGGCATAAATGGTTCCAGTGGCCGTTTTAAGTATCATCTCCCCATGATCGCTTTCTTTAATATTTTGAATCCGAGTGTGTTCATAGATTCTACAGTTTGGGGAATTAGTTTTTTGAGCGAGTTGAGTAACATAGTTATAGGGATCAAACTGAGCTTGTTTATGAACTTTTAGTCCCAATCTTCCTCTAAAAGGGGCCAATTCAGGATGTCCTTTATCGAGCCATTCTGATTTAAGATTTAATCCTTTAGTAAGTTCATACTCTTTGATAAGGAGTTCATCCGTTTCTTCAACAGCAGAAAAAAGAATCCAAGGAACTCGTTTAAAAGAACAGTCTATATTGTGCTCAGTAATAATGTTCTCGATCAGGTCAACAGCACTTTGTCTCGCCGAGAAAATGTTAGAAATAGTTTCCTGATCGTAACGTTTAACCAATTCTTGTAAGGGAGTATCCACCATCATGTAGAGGTTACCTGTACTCTTACCAGTGTTAGATGCTGCGAGAGTATCTCCTTCATAAACACCAATACTGAGTCCGCAGTCTTTAAGTAAATAAGCTGTAGTGATACCCGTGATTCCGCCACCAATAATAGCGATATCAACATGAACTTCGTCTTTGAGATGGGGATAATTACTTTTAAGATTGGTTTGCCATAGTGATTTTTTCATAGGCCAACTTTAAGGCATTCTTTTTGTTCTTTCATGGCAATCATATTCAGGACTGAAAAGTTCAAGGTCTAAATTTTGCAAAGAGAGTTTTCGGAGATAGAGAATGAGTAAGGCCCTATTAATAATTGATATGATAAATAATCTTGATTTTGAGCAAGGTGACCAACTCTTAGAAGAGGCCCTTCCTGTTGCTGAGAATATAGTGCGCATCAAAAAAATGTTTGTGGAAAAAAACTTCCGGTTATTTACGTTAATGACAACTTTGGGAAATGGAAGTCAAGTTGGGAAGAGGTTTTTGATCATTGTTCGGCAGAAGGTAGTCGAGGTAAAGTTTTAGCTGAATTACTTCGCCCGCAAAAAGAGGATTATTTTGTCCTGAAACCTAAACTTTCTGGTTTCTACTGCTCTAACTTGGATGTGCTTCTAAATGACTTAGAGGTGAGAGAACTTGTGGTAACCGGAATAGCTGGAAACATTTGTGTACTCTTCACTGTAAACGATGCTTATATGAGAGGCTATGATTTGCACGTACCTGAAAATGCCATTGCTTCTTCAAGTAAAAAGCTAAATGACTTTGCTCTCGAGCAGTTTCGGGATGTCTTTAGTATTAAGACGGAGAGTTTATATCACTTTCACCAGATCTAATTTGTAGGTGACTGATAAGTTTTTCGTCGAAAAAATTTTGTATGAGACTCTCAATCATTCTTCTGTTTTTGATATCCTCGACCATTCCTTCTAGATGAATCTCATTGTCGTGAACATAAACACGTATGCCACTGATATCGACTTCAGGACTTGCTTTTAAGACGCTTAAAACAAGTTCTTCAGAAGTAGTGGTTTTATGGTAATGATTTTTTTGTTCAATATCTGAACGGCCAAAAAGATGCTTGTTCACAGAATCATTCATAAAGATCTCCTCTTCATTCTTTATGCAAAGGAGATGCCTTTATTTTTTGAGCATTGTTTGATGAAGTTGCTTTTTTAATTCAACTCTTTTCTTAGCATTTTCGTAACGGCGCTTTTCATCTTCAGTTTCAGGAATGAGGCCCGCCACAGGAACAGGGCGTCCTAGGTCGTCGAGGGCCACAAAGGTGAGGTAAGCCTTGGTCGTAACTCTTGTTTCTCCTGTCAGTGGATTTTCAGAAGTCACCTTAACTCCAACAATCATGGAGCTTGAGCCTACGTAGTTCAAAGATGCTTGTATAAGGACGTGATAGCCCACTTTAATAGGAGCGAAGAAATCGATATCAGAAATATGAACTGTGGCCACATGCTTTTGAGAGTGACGAGAGGCCACCATAGCAGCTGCTATATCAATCCAGCCCATCACAACTCCTCCAAAGATATTATTTTGAGGGTTTGTATGGTTGGGCATTACCATTTCTCGCATTTCTACACAGGACTCACTAACTGTTTTCATCGGTCTATTTTTAGTCATTTTCTATTCCATGCAGTAAAGATGGTGATTCCATCTGTAACCTTGATTGAAAGTATTATATCCAGATGGCATAGTTGCACCAGAACTAGTTACTTGGCCCACATCATTTGTTGAGTCAGTAATTTGATAAATTCTTTTTGATACATCTGTACGAGACCCTTGAGGTTCTGGTTCAAAGCTTCCAAAAACTCCACCTTGACGTACCTTCTTTCCTTCACAGTGCTCTCTTCCAATTTGACTTATTTTATTAATCACTGATGGATTAAATACTGGTTCACCAGTCTGAGGATCAAATTGATCTTCTTGCATCCCTAGGTTGATACCTTCATTAGAAACAAGTGGATTGAAATAAACCATGAGGTCTGTTCCAGTAGGTAATGAACAGGTAAAGGTATTGGTTTTCTCATCAAGAGTTCCATAACCAGAACAACAGTTACTTGCATTTTTAGTTGTTTTACCTAGTGGCATACAGCATTTAAATTGATCTTCAGAGAAAACAGGTTCCTGAACTAAGGCATGATGAGTTGTTTCCCATTGACTTTCTATTTTAAAAGAGTGGGTAGCATTCTCAAACTCTGATTTAGTCTTCATCAGAGAATTTTTGAAAAGACCAGGAACGAGAG
>CAYWMU010000149.1:0-6762 GCA_964459395.1 uncultured Bacteriovorax sp. | reverse complement strand
AAAAATTCTCTTTAAAATATTCAATTAATAATGTTTTTAGATCCATCTTCTTTCTTCTTTCATCGCTGAAAAAATGTGGGAAGGCCTGCTGGGTAATTTTTCCAGTTGGACCGAATTCTTGATTTAGACCGTAAAAGGGACGTCCTAAACGTTTACTTAAAACTAATTCTTCATGGAACTTTTTAGTAGGTTGAAAATCATTCCACCCTAAATATCGTGAAAAATTTTTATAAGGCTTCTTAAAGTGCCAGATTAATTCTCCGTCTTTTTCTTCCCATTGACCAAATTCAGGGTCATCAATATAGAGTGATCCTGGAGGAAGAGGGAGGAATTCCTCTTGGCCATTCATTTTGCGATAGATGGAGAGTCCGATATTATCTAAATTCTTTTCAGTGAATTCTTTTGAAGATCTCAAAATGAGATCTTCAACTTCCTCGTATCCACTAATCATTCGGTATTTCTGATAATATGTTTTGATAAGGAAACCTGTTACATGGGTATCAATCAAAATGAAGGTGACTTGAGGCTTATCGGTAATTTTGCTGAAGCTTTTTTCATTCTGAATATAGCTGATTCCCATCTCCGAAGGAGAGAGAGTCTTGGCCAATCCCAAATACAAAACTACCAACATACTGTAGATAAAAAATTTATACATAAACTAGGATTGTATAATCTTGGTAATTTCGGTTTTTTGTGATTCCGAGAGTAGTTCAAAATCACAGTGTATCCGATTAACAGCGTGGGATTCACTATACTTTTGAAAAAGATCCGTAGCATCTTGAATATTTTTAATAGTGCCAGTTTTATCTAAAGCGGACTCTCTTTTTACTTTCATAGGATATCTTTGTTGAGGAGATTCTTCATTGTAGTATTTTGATAAACGCCCGGTTGAAGAGCATTTAATATAATCAATACCCTCTGCTTGTAAATAATGCTCGAGTTGATCCATCTGTTGCAAATAAGTTGTGCCAAATGTTTCAAGTATTTTCTTAGGAATAACATTTTTAATAATTCTTTGGGCCCAGGTATTTTCAGAGTTCTTTAGAATCTTATAAAGATAAGGATCATCGTGATCCAGGTACGCTTCAATATCTGCAGGGATAGAATATTCTTTTGAAGATGCAAAATAACGAGAAAGCATCTGCTCTAAACATACAGCACGGTAATGGAAATAAACCATCATGAACATATGAAAGCGAGAGATCAGAAAATCATCGAAAGTTGATATCGCTCTTTCAGAGATTCCTAAGTAGGCTTCTTTATCAACCTGACAAATTTTTAAATTATCGATTATCCAGTCAAGATCAAACTTTCCATAACTAACTCCGCAGAAATAAGAGTCACGTAGGAGATAGTCCATTCGATCACAATCCATTTCACTTGAAACTAGCTGATGCAGTAAAGGGAAGTAGTTAATACCGTTTACAGTAAAATAACCAGGATCAGATGTTCCACCGATGACTAGTTCGGCGATAGCATTAGGATCAATTCCAAATTTGCTTTTAACACTTTTGAAGGATTCAGTGAAAGATGAATCAGTAATTGACTTGATGGTGTAATCTTCATGTGTGGCCTGGCGATCGTTTTTTATTTCAAAACGTTTAGGAAGTTTAAGTTTACTCACCATCGGCATCACTGACTCTGTTGAGTGGCTTAATGGAGCGTGGCCGATGTCGTGGAGTAAACAACCAAGTCTAAGTGTTTCTTTCAATCTAAGGATATCTTTATTTTGATCCTTGAATAAAAAATCAAAAACGAGAGTTGAGACATTCATCACACCGATGGAGTGTAAATAACGGGTATGTGTGGCCCCAGGGAACACGTACTCAGAGAAACCAAGTTGTTTAATATTTCTTAGTCTCTGAAAAAAAGGATGAGTAATAATCTCTTTTTCAGCATCTAGAATGGGTATTGAACCATGAACAGGGTCTCTGATTTCCACGTGTATCCTTTTTTAAACTTCTTTTGCATATTGCTGGAGCCAGTTCGATATATCTCTGGATTCATGCATAGGTTTATCATCAATATAAAGGCATGGAACAGTGGCCCGGCCAGTATCCTTGATGAGTTTCTCTCTTCTAGCAGGATCTTTATTGGTATTATAGTACGAAATTTTGTCTTTCAGATTAGTTTCTTCGATAGTCTCTAAAACTATTTGGCAATAAGGACATTCTGGAAAGTAATATAGTTCAAGTTTTTTCATCATTACTCCTTAAGTAATAAAAAAGGCCCCAAGAGGGGCCATATTTTTAGAAATCTTCTTCGTCATCAAAATCATCATCGAGATCATCATCAAAATCATCTTCGTCTTCAGTTTTTGCTTTTTTCTTAGGGCCTTTTACATATTCGAAGTCTTCATCCACATCCTCATCTTCATCTTCAAAGTCTTCAGGAGAGTCTAGGCCTTCTTCATATCCCCAACCATAACCGTATCCACCTTCCTCATCTTCTTCATCAAGTTCAGTAATAGGTTTTGGTTCAGTTGTATCTTCTTCATCTGCATCGAACTCTTCATCAAAATCATCTGCTTCCGTGTCAGCAGTGTAGTCATCCATGAAACCTTGAGTTTGAGCATGGGCAGGAATAGTAGGAACAACCGGAGCTAGAATTTCTTCTACTTCCTCTGAAACTTCCTGCTTCTTAGTAGGAGCTTTTTTAGTAGCTACTTTTTTAGCAGGAGCTTTTTTAGGTGTAACTTTTTTTGTAGAAGCTTTTTTGGTCGCTACTTTTTTAGCGGCCACTTTCTTCGCAGGAGCTTTTTTCGTTGTTACTTTTTTAGCGGCCACTTTCTTAGCAGGAGCTTTTTTCGTTGTTACTTTTTTAGCAGTAGCTTTCTTAGCAGGAGCTTTTTTCGTAGTTACTTTTTTAGCAGTAGCTTTCTTAGCAGGAGCTTTTTTCGTAGTTACTTTTTTAGCAGGAGCTTTCTTCGCAGGAGCTTTCTTAGTAGTTACTTTTTTAGCAGCGACTTTTTTAGCAGGAGCTTTCTTAGTAGTTACTTTTTTTGCAGCGACTTTTTTAGCAGGAGCTTTCTTAGCAGCAGTTTTTTTGGTAGTTGCTTTTTTTGTTTTCTTTGCCACGGAGAATCCTTTTTTAGAGGGTAAAATCATAAACTGAATTGATTATAAGGTGATAAAAAGGCTTATTTCAAGTAACTAATGCTTAATTGAGCTTAAGTCATCACTGCCGATCAGCAGAGGTTGTAATGGATTCAAATAACCACGTTGTTGAACTTGGAGGTTAGTTGAGTTTGTATCGCCTTCAGAGAAGATAAGGAACTTGGAAGTAGACTCATTGTAGCCTTCTTTCAGGGAATCAATAGAGATAAACTTGGTAGAATAGAAGTTTCGACGCATGGTTTCTGACAGAGATGAGCCAGGAATAGGAGAAGTGAAGACTCCATCGTGACCGATTCCAGTATATGTTCCTGGGACGTAAGCTGAAAATACTGTCTTTCTATTCTGAGGAGTCCCAGCGAAATTAGCTTCATACCAGTTATATTCGAGATAGTAGTGCGAAGGTGTAAAGTTAGGATCCGTTGAGTGTTGAGAAAAATACTTATCTAAGAGGATCTCAATCGGCTCGAAAGTACATCCTGAAGGATTAACACCACTTTCACTACCGTAATAAAAAAATCTGAATTTCCCATTTAAAGACCCACAGCTTTGTGGGTTTTGATTCATTGGACCTGTAAAATCGATATCAGAGATTCCTTTAGCAGCGTTAATATAGGCAGGTTCAGATCCGAGTGCAGCTGCTTGGACATAGTTTCGCTGATCATAAATAGCTTTGGCGGCCTGGTTAAGTGCATTTCTGTATTTATCCATTCCAGACATTTGAAAGCGCATAAAGTCTCTGATGGCCGAGACTACTTGAGCGGATGTATTCCAGTGAACATCTTTTAAATCGGGGTCATAAAGAGGGGCATAAAGATGAGCGCTATACTGTTGAACCCCATTACTTAAGGTATTTTTCTTAGTGGTAATTAAGCCGAAAGAATCAAGTTTAGGATTAAAACTTTTATTAACTTCATCGGGTGTAGGAATTAAGTAATTGGCCGCTTCGTAACTTGTAGGAGCTTTAATCCGGGCCAATTCTTCTTCCATAGCAGTAACTGATACATTTGTACCTAATGCGTTTCCTTTGAATTTACCGAATTGATGTTTAGAAAAGAGACCAACTGCTGCATCGGCAATAGGACCCATTCTGGTCTGAACTATATGGAGTGGCACACTTGCAGGAGCATAGGGTCTTGAATCAAATGGTTCTTCAAAATCATAAACGAGGTTAGGGATCCCAAACTGAACTCCTTCACCATCAGTAATAATTCCACCTACCGGCTTTCCTTCTCCATTAATCCAAAAGGCACTAGCTGAAGAGTTGACTGGTAAAGGCACTCCTGGCCAGTATTCATCAATGTTAAGAGTTCCGAAGCTGTTTCCTTTTCTAACTCTTGTTCCAACTACGTCTAGAGAAGTTAAATAAGGAACAGATCTTCTTTTATTGCCATCAGTTCTTGGTCTGGAAGTGTTTGTCGCTTGATCTTGGTAGAAAAGCATCGGTCCAATACGGCCCCCCATTGGCTTGGCGGCAGCATAGGCAGTGAGTTTGATTGAGTCTTGAAAAGGATTAAACATTCCTTCAAAAACACTCTCTCCTTTAACAGCATAATAGGTAACAATTTGCGGATTTTTGTAAAAACCTAGTGGATAACCTGGAACAGGTAAGGCCACTTTTGAAGCATCGCAAGCACCAGATGCTCTCTCAGTAGCTCGTGGAATCATTGCTGAGAAGAAAGGTGCATAGTTGACCATCTGAAGTTTAAGATCCAGGTATTGTTTAGGGTATTCGTTTGAGAGTAAATAGCTTGCAGAGTTTGCACTCCCTAAGGTCGAAGCTTCCACCATCTGGGGTGGAATTTCAGTCATGGTGTATGAGATTTTCATCTCATCATTTTCATAATTTCCACCAATGTTTCTGTAACCAGAATAGAACGCTTTAATTAACCTTTCATTTCCAGCAAGAGCTTCTGTTGCAAGGTCATCAACTTGTTTTACACAGTTAATTTTATCAGTGGCCCCTGGTGATATACAGATACTTTCACCCGCAACTGTTTCGCGATTAACTATCTTTTCTAAATTTCTAATTCGCATAGCAAGTTCAACTGCTCGAGGCCATGCACCTTGGCGATGGGCCATAATGGCAGGACCTTGCCCTGTTAATGGATCGGCATCTGAAGAAGGAAGAATATTGTAGGCCCACGTAAGAGCTACAAGCATGTTAAGGGTTGTACGCTCATTACAGTCTTTTGTTTTTTCTTCTACTAAAATATCCTGAAATGCTCGAGATGCTTCTTCAGCACCAGGAAGTGAACTCGATCCGAATTCAGGAAGACCTGGAATGGCATATCGTCGACAAATATTTGTGCTAGCACCACTTAGATGGATACATACAGAAGGAAAGTTATAAGGATCTGCTACAGATGCTGCTTCTGTTCCTGCTTGGGCCAACACATCTACATCTGGTTCCAAACGGAAGCTCATCATTCCGCTAGCACCAGGACTAGCAGTCATTACATCAGGGATATTCAAGTTTCCAATGACGTAATACTTAAACATCCACTCTTTAAAAATATTTCTCATCTCCCAATTGAGATAAGCAATGTTGGTGAGCTGTCGAGATTGCACTGCTGCTCCTGCAAAAGCAGAAGCATCTGTTGCATTTTGAAGATTGATTTTAGCTTTTACGAAAAGGCCAACGTTAATAACAAAAGCGACAATAGAGACAAGTACTACCAAAGAGGCAGAAAAAAAGATGCTGATTTGTCCCTGTTCCCCGGTGCGTTTTGTCACTGGACTCATTTTGTAAGTTATAAGGTGATAATTTCTTATGTTCTATTTTGGTACGGGTTTTGCCTAGTGTAAAGCATCCAAAGGTCGCCGATCTTTGGAAGTTGTACGTTGGAGGTGTTCGGCAGTCCCACCAAGCAGTCCTACCAAATTTTGTCCTACCAAAAAAAATTCTACACCCTAGGCATCGCGGGATGCCTAGAGAGTCTTTTTTTGAGAGGAAAAATCTGACTGGCCTAAAGAGTTTGGGGAAGTGTGGTTAAATAGAGTGAGGAGAGATGAAGAAAATGAAAGAATATTTCTGTGCTTGCTGTAGATCCCCAAGAAAGCTTCGCTATCAAAGAAATTTGAAGGCGAGTCACTTTGTACAAATATTCATTCTTTCAGCTTTTGTTTCCATGATTCTCTTTCCATGGTTTGGGGCCAGTTCATTTTTTAGTACTATTTTTATTTGGGGTCTTTTCGAAGGTACTTATAAATCTCTTTATCGCCGTGATCTTGTTTGTCCTTACTGTGGCTTCGATCCTAAGTGGTATAAAAAAGATGTGAAATTTGCGAGACAGAAAATAGAGGACTTTCTTAAACAAAATCCCGATAGCCCTATTGTAAAAAGATCACAGCAGCTCGCAGAGTTCGAACATTTACAATAGTTTTGACGCCTGGTGCAATTTCTTTGATAAATCCACAGCTTGCCTTTCTTTTAAGATGTCCTGAGCTTGCTAGAGTAGCGAGGAAAGAAAAGGACAGTAAAAAGTCTTTTCCAACTCAATTCTAACTCTGGTATGAAGGATGAATAGGAAATTTTTTATTCATCATTCGTATCCTATGCGACTAAGGAGTCATCATGAGCGTGAACAAAGTTATTTTATTAGGCCGTCTTGGACAAGATCCAGAGCTTAAGTACACCCCAGGAGGA
>CAYWMU010000148.1:0-6810 GCA_964459395.1 uncultured Bacteriovorax sp. | reverse complement strand
GGGCTGGTTTTTAGCGTTCAAAGACGGGGCTTGGGAAGGGGTTGGCTTCTTACTACGAGTAAAATGTGGACAACTACCCACCCTGAAAGCTAATCACAATGGATTAGATTAAAGGGGAGAGGTCAAATGAAGGAGCACCCTCTTTTTCACAAAACAACAACAGGCGTCAGTCATCTTTTCATTTTTATGAAGCATTACATTTTTATAGATCACCTTGCGCCTTAGTTTTTCGTCCCTGTATTGTTGCTTAATAAAAAATCCAGAATAGTGTTAGCACCTAAAAAGCGACACTTTCTACTCATCGGGGGAAAAATGAAATCATTGTTTTTTACACTGGCACTTCTTTTAAGCACTCAAGCCTTTGCCAATAGCAAATTTGCAGAGAAGCTTGTGATTAAGGAAATTGAACAATATTCAAGTTACTACCAAGTAGAAGAACTTGAGGCCGTAGAGTTCACTGGAATCATCAATAATAAATATAACTTCAGTGTATTTTATAAAACGAATTTTTGTCTTGATATTGGTGATGATGAAAGAGGTTACTGTGCGACTTATCAATGCCAGGGAGCTGCCCAAGTTGATGGGGATGCCGTTGTCTCTTTAACATTTGAAACTGATGCTAAAAATTGTCAAAAAGTCCCAAACACCGATTTTACCATCGCCTGGTAAATTTTATTACTAGAAAGATTTAGCTCATGGAAGGCAGTACAGACGATGAGTCTTACTGCCTTCCTCACCCAACAAGATAGAGACCAGATTGTCCAATATGTTGCAAACAACAAGAAGGAATTAACGGTTGTCTTAAGTAGCCTAACGGAAGCCGCCAGACAAAAAAACGGGGAAAAAATCTCAAAAGATTTATTTTACGAGAACCTCAATTGGATGCACTCATTAGTTTGGACAGCGATCGTTTCAGGAGTAAAAACTGGTAGCAACTTTAGAAAAAGCTATGACTATACATTTGAAGCATACAAGCTTACCGTTGAGAATCCCGAGGAAGCCCTGGCTAGGTACAAAGCAATTATGGGTGAAGATGCTAAAACTCAAGGGTTGAGACTAAACCCAACCCTACGTGCTTACCTATAGCGCAGCCGACAACATCAACTCTTCATAGATATGAGTGTAGGATTCTAGGATGTGTGAGGTAATCCCTGTGATTGAGCGAATTATGACCTCGTGGGGAACTCCTTTTGATAACAAATGTCCCGCAGAGAGTAATAAACGAGTGCCTGCATGAGTGAAAGCCTCTCCTGCTGACTTTTCTAAAGTCAGCCCTTAACTTATTTGAATCAACTCCATCAATTAAATAATAGTTTTCCTTATTGCTGGCACCATACTCTTTCCTGAGACACTTTCCTGCTGATATTACTCTTTGCTCCAGGATAATATCCCATGCATCTTTATCCCATATAGGAATGAGCCTATTGTTTCTTGGTGAGATATTTTTTTACTCTTTAGCGGCTTTCTTTTAAGGTTTCCATCTTTCTGCCGAGTCCTTTCTCTTGTCTTGCTTAAGCTCTGACTTTTTAAAACAAGATAGCCATAAATCAAGCTTCTTTTTTAGATTTAAAAGGGGTGTAAAGAGTTCGGTCGATTTGGAACGATAGGAGATTCCAACAAAATTATTGTAGCCGTCTTTGTGTCTGTTGCCAAAAGGTATGCCAAAAGGTACGGCATACCTTTTGGCATAAGCGAGCATTAATTATTGTTTATTTCCCTTAGCAGATTTAGATTTTTTAGGAGAAACAGAGTGATTTGAATCTTTATTAGTTACATGTCTATCACTATTATTTACAGAATCCGCCTGTTCACAATAAGACATAGGAACACTACGTTTAAAATGTTGGGCCTTATAGTTATCTATCTCGATACACTCAGGCTCGTTTCCTTTAAGGAATACATCTACACTGAACTTACTTTGCTTAAAATATCTCGTTCTATAAAGTTTCTTAGCACTATCACATGAAGACATTGAAGTCTCATAGGCCCGCTTCCATTCAGAATCAAACGCTTCATAGCACTTATTGTCTGCAGTCAGGATGTGTATAGCATTAACTTGGTTCTTCATACATTGTCGACATTGCGAACTAAAACTATCTCTTTTGCAGCCAGGATAACATTTCTGTCCTTTGAAAAGTTTGCTAAAGCTTTTATTATGAGGATTTAATTTTAAAAGGCATTGACGGCAATCTTCTTGATAAATGCCATCGGTCGTTTTTTTTGATAGTAGCTTTCTTGCATTCTCCGGTCGACATTCGTTATAACACTGATCTCCTGTTTTAAGAATGAATGCATTATTAAGCCATTGAAAAGTTTCAGGAGAAGTTGGAAGTGTTTCCTCAATGGAAATACGAAAGTTATTTTCTACGAAGATGGGATTTTTTCTGAGCTCGTAATACTCTGTACCTTCAGGTGATGTTTTTGGCCTATCCTCAAGATAGTTTACACTTTGATTGATACATTTTTTACGATTGATTTTTTCATTGTTTTTATAACAAATGCTGGTTGCACACCATTTACCTAAACTCTCTTCTGCAAGAGGGGACAATATGGAATTCCTTGAATCCCCGAGCTCACAAATATTGCTTGAAGCATGGCCGAGCAAGGGTAAGAATAGAATAAAGAAGAAATTCAAGCATTTAATCATAAAACCCTTTCAAAAGATCTCTATTCATCATCGGTTGGATTATCAAAAGCTTTATACGCTCACTTGGCACCTGAGTATCTGATGGATATTGAAAGGTATGTAAGTATCGGATAGTTCGTAGATACTGTGTCGGTATTAGGTTGCTTACATTTAAATGAGGACCTGTGATCGACACAATTGAACACAATTTCAAACTGTGATATAATTTTAAAAAGTATCAAGATGTTGAAATGTGATAGATTATGAATTTAGAACAAGTTATTAAAAAATTACCAGAATGCGTGTTCTCGGCCCGTGATTTAATGAAATACGAAATTACGAGATACCATCTTTCCTTGTTGGAAAAAGATGGTGTTGTTGAAAAAGTAGGCCACGGTCTTTTTCGTAAAGTTCAGAACTCTAAGGGGAGTGATTTTGACACTTCTGGTTTTGAGAAAGCATACGCAGTGGCGGACAAAGAAGGATATATTTGTCTTTGGTCTGCTCTTTATTTCTATGATTTAACTGAAGAGTTTGTAGAAGAGGCCTGGGTGATGGTTCCATATGAGAAAATTATCCGCCGTGATGGAGTTAAATGTGTTCGCACAAGAAATGGAGATTGGAAGCATGGGATTGTTGAAAAAACTGGTTTTAAAATCTCTAGCATTGAGCGAACTATTATTGATTCATTCTTAAATAAACGACACGTCTCTCTCAAAGATGCCATTGCTATGACAAAGTTGGCTATCAAGAATAGAAAGACCACGATTAGTAGAATTGTAAAATTGGCCACAGAGATGGGAGTCTTAACAACTCTAAAGGATAAGCTGGAGTTAGTTACATGAATATAACCGAAGATTCGTTAAACAGTAAAATTAGTGCTTATGCTAAGAAGATAGGTGCTCAGGATGTAAATAAAATAAGAGGTACTGTCGCGCTTGAGAGAATTGTGGCCCGTCTTCGAGCTTCAAAATACTTGGAAGATAAGATTGTATTTTGCGGAGGATTTGTACTTTATAAAGAGGGAATCACAGAAAGGTATACTAGAGACGTTGATATGATCTCAGATGTAAAAGATCATGAATTCGTGATTGAGAAAATTAAAGAGGCAATTGAGTCTGATCTTGGAGATGGATTTTGGTTTGGGGATGTTCAAATTGAAGAAATTCAAGAAGACATTAACTATGGAGGCATTCGCTTTAAACCACTTTTTAAAGTAGGGACTCCATTTCCTAAAGATCAAAAAGATTTAAAGAAGCTGCGTCGTCTTCATGTTGATTTATCATTTCAAAACTTACTTGATGAAATGAAGGAAGAAGCATTCTTTGAAGATGAATTGGGCCTATATGAGAAAGTTTCGTGGGAGATTTATCCGATTGAGTTTATTGCTTCCGATAAGCTTCATGCAACAATTGCCAGAGCAGGGTTATCAACGAGGTCAAAAGATATTTATGACCTCTCAAAAATCATAAAGAAATGTAATAAAGAGAAATTGAGCAAGGCCATAGCTTATACTTTTAAGGCCCGTGAGGACATACTGGAAGGGACAGTTCTTGATAATTTAAAATCACTTGATACAGCTTCACTTAAATTGAACTGGAAGAAAGTTGAAAATTTCGGTGGGAACGAATCATTTGAAGTATGTTGGAGCGAGTTGATTAAATACTTTGAAAGTTTATAGTTAGAGCAACAATCACATAATCGAAGTCATAAAAGTTTTCTAAAATTCACAACATAAATTTCATTCTAGTTTTATCTATTGCTATCTATGAACGGGGTTTTTTCGGGGTTTTTCATTCTTGGAATGAGAAAAGATTTTTGTTATCAATCACTTAACTCGCAAACTCTACAATAATTGCGAAAGTGCAGCGAGGGAGAATCGTGGTCATAGTATCGAGTCCGTTAAGTGTTTGATTTATTATGATAGGTTATCAGTTCTGAAAGGTATTATAAGAGGAGAATCACAAGATGTATGTAGGGAATTTCGAAAATACAGGGGGCAGGAAGACCATCTGCCCCTGGGGATAAGATCATTTTAATTTATAAGTAATTTCACCTTCCTCAAGCTTTCCGTGACAATCATCCCAATTATAAGAATAGCGACCTTTGATTTTAAGATAGTTTTCATCTACGTATCCGTCATTATCGCTTTGTCCTTCAATGATTAAGTTCAGTTGTTTTCCTTCTGTGCATCCTCCGGGCCAGTGATTGATCTTTTCATAAGTCGAAATAAAACGAAAGCCATTTTCATTTCTTCTGGCCACGTACTGTGGATGGAGAACAGTGGGAAGAAGGCCATTAATCTCTTTGAGTATAACTTCATTACGTTGCGTATCGAGATAAAGAAAATCAAAACAAAGTTCTGTCGGGATAAAGTCATAAGAATTTTCCTCCGGCACATAACAAGTCGTTGCTATGGCAGATTGTGAAAGAAGTAGCGTTGCTGCAGAGATTAAAATAGATTTCATCATATTCCCCTTTAAAAAAGTGTTAGTTGATATGTAGCTCTCTTGAGACTAAAAAGCCTGTTAAGTTGGATTAAGAATATGTTAAGAGAAGGTTAGAAAGGCCTGGTCAAGCATTGCACCTAACTTGGCCATACCTTTGCATCCCTGCCGTTGGAAACAAAGGAGTAAAGGGTGAGGAAGCAATTATTAAAGCCCTTGATGGCCACCTTGATAGTGTTAGTAGTGGCCTGTGGAAGTGAAGATGATGATTCTACTAATGTCGTGGTGAATCCAGACGGTCCACAGCGAGAAGAGGAAGTACCCATTTCCACAAGACCTACCATTATTATTAATAACAAGATTGTTTACAACGTCAGGATGAGTGTTAAACGAACTACAAGAATTGAGGAAAATAATTTTTATATGGATTGGCAGTGTAGCAACATTGATCCAGTAGAACACAAGCAATACATTCATGCAGGTTCAAAGTGTCCAACTCTTGAAAATGATCTTAACGGGGATGGCTATCTTGATGCAGTGGAGCTTGAGCAGGCCGTAGGCCCAGGTCTTTTGGCCCTTGATGCAAATCCAGAATCAGAAGAAGTTGACTCATTCCCATCAGGGGCGAATTTTGAATATAATAGGAAGGTAGCTGTTTCTGTATTAGGAGAATTCATCCCAGATAGCAAGAATTTTATTGTGGTTATTTATGGGATAAGCCCGTTGACTCCCTTACCAGAAACAGTGGCCAGTCACTCTGATGAGGACATTCACTCTTCTATTCCCATTGCTTGTAAAGCTTTCGAAGTTACTGAAGAAGTACGTTCTATTAATGGGGATGAAACAGGAGAAAGTGACTTCGATGAAACCCCTGAGGGAGAGACACCATTAATTTTCGGTGGATGAGACTTGTCAGATGTTTACCCCATCATCTATCTTGAAAATCTATGACTAAGAAATGGGGAATTATAGGACTAGGTTGGCTTGGTAGCGAGTTGGCCCGAAGTCTAGAAAAAGCAGAGCAAGAATATTGGGGAACTACACGTAAGAACTTTGATTGGGAAAGGGATGATTTTCCAATGAGGAGTTGTGACGTTCTCTTTCTTAATACGCCTCCCTTAACAAATATGTCACCCGATAGCTTTGTTAGAAAAATTCATGCACCACCAGGTGTGAGAATTATTTTTATTAGTTCTATTGGAGTTTATGGAAATATTTCTGGCATCATTACCGAAAAAACAACACCTCATCCTCATACAAAAAACGGTACATGGCTTTTAAAAGTCGAAGAACTTCTTCTGGAAAAATTTAAGAGTCAGACAACTATTATTAGAGCAGGTGGATTAATCGGAGGATTCAGACATCCTGTTTTATCTCTAGCAAAGAAAGAAGGATTGATCCTGGGGGAAGGATACATCAACTTAATTCATCGGAATGATCTTATTGATATCATTCTTTCAGTTTCTCAGCAGGGTGAGCATCTCTCACTTGTTAATGCTGTTGGCCCTTACCATCCTCTCAAGAGTGAATATTATAATTTTTGGTGTGAAAAACTTAACTTAGACAAACTTCAATTTTCTGTGGAAGGTGAGACTGATAAAATTATTGAGTCAGTCGTTTTAGATTCTTTTTATACTCAATGGTCTTGTCCGAAACTTGATTGGTTGTAAAAAAGGGAGGGCCATGAATCCCTCCCTTGAGATATTTACATCGATCTTTCAAATACTTCACTCATAC
>CAYWMU010000147.1:0-6845 GCA_964459395.1 uncultured Bacteriovorax sp. | reverse complement strand
TTATGGGTATGAATTGTGGAATCGTGGGGCTACCAAACGTTGGGAAGTCTACAATATTTTCAGCGTTAACTAGTGCACCGGCCGAAGCTGCAAACTATCCGTTTTGTACTATTGAACCTAACGTAGGTATTGTTCACGTTCCTGATGAGCGAATGGAAAAGATAGCAAAACTTATTGGACCAGAAAAAGTTATTCCAGCAGTTATTGAGTTTGTCGATATTGCAGGTCTTGTAAAAGGGGCTTCCAAAGGAGAAGGGCTAGGTAACCAATTCCTCGGTCACATCCGCCAAGTAGGAGCTATTTGTCACGTCGTTCGCTGCTTTGAAAATGATGATATCGTTCACGTTGCAGGAAAAATTGATCCTGCCAGTGATATGGAAGTTATTAACCTTGAACTTGCTTTTGCTGATTTAGAAACAGTTCAAAAGCGTCTTCAAACATTAGATAAGTTTTTAAAGAGCCAGGATAAGAAAGTTCAAGAGAAAGCAAAAATTTCAAAGCCAATTCTTGAGCGTCTCGTGAAGGCACTCGAAGATGGACTTCCAGCACGATCTCTTGATCTTGATGAAGATGAGAAGGAATCAATCTCTGATCTACATTTGATTACGATGAAGAAAATGCTCTACGTGTGTAACGTTGATGAGGATTCAATCCTAGAAGAAAACGAACATGTTAAAAAAGTTCGTGAAATAGCTGAGCGTGAAGGCGCAAGTGTAATTACCATTTGCGGTAAGATCGAGTCTGAAATTGCAGATCTTGAAACGGCTGAAGAAAAAGCAGAGTTCTTAAAAGATATCGGCATCGAAGAATCAGGCCTATCAAAGATGATCAAAGCTGGTTACGAGATGCTAGGAATGAAAACTTATTTCACAGCCGGTGTTAAAGAAGTTCGCGCATGGACCTTCCCTGATGGCGCTAAAGCTCCACAAGCTGCAGGTATTATTCACTCAGACTTTGAGCGTGGGTTCATTAAGGCCGAAGTTTTTCACTGCGAAGATCTCTTCCAATATGGAAGTGAAGCGAAAGTAAAAGAAGCTGGTAAGTTCCGTATGGAAGGAAAAGAGTATGTCGTTAAAGACGGCGACGTAATCCACTTCCGATTTAATGTTTAATAACTGCCACACTTAAATGTTGATAATAAATAAAAAAAGAGAACCAACTTTGGTTCTCTTTTTTTATTTTCATGTTCCTGGTTTGATTTTTAATTACGACTTCAAATAACTCTGATTGTAAAAGTCGATAAAAATATCAAGATGCATTTTAAGACGCTCAATTTTCTTATTAGTACACCACGTTTTTCTTATCAGTCTGTTTATATTTGCCCGAAGCATGGCGCAGGTATGATTGAGGGTAAACAACGGATCGCGAGCGAGCTTTTTTAATTCCCCCTGACCAACTATACAACCCCGTCCACCTTTGTGACGAACATGCTCTGCCCGAGGTGCATACTTCTTAACGACAAATGGATAAAGACTGTGCTCATCACTCTCAATAAGCGGTTTTTCAATGAGGGCCGGAGCAATTGTTTTAAAAAGATTATCGAGAGTCTTTTGATGATCATTTGGGCGCATTCCATACTTTCTTCGAGAGAGCTCAGCTAGATGACCAAATGCCGGAATCTTTCCGACTTCAGCTCCTAAGATAAAACGTCTCTTTTTATCTACTGCTAGTGACACAGTCAGAGGTTTAAGCTTTGTATGTTCCGTCGTAATGAGATCATCAAACTGCATGTCTGTGACAGTGCCCTGAATCGACTTCAAGAAGTCCTGCTGAGAGAGTCGAGCCTTCTTTGATAAATAGATGAGTTTTCGATCAATGGTGGTGCGACTCACTCCAAGAATGAATGCGCTTCTTCTGAGTGATACACCTGAAGCAAGAAGATTTCTAAGGATGGAATTTTCTCTGCGTTTTCTCTGTCGGTATTCAAGAGTTCCGGTGGCGTGAGAGAAGCTTTTTTTACATTGAAGACAAATGAAGCGAGCGATGTAACGGGATTCGCAGCGACGATAAAAACGACCATTCTTACGAACGAAATTCTTTGATCCAAAGGAATAGCATGCGGAATTTGGGCAAATAGGAGTCATGCCGTGCCTAGTATGCAAAGGGATAGTTTATTTTTTAAGAGTTAAAGTCTAGAAATGAGATGAGTCTGACTCTCAGCGTTTGAAAAGTATAAAAAAATAACTGACTCACACTCAAGTGAGGCAGTTACTAATGTTTAAAGCCTAGGTTTACGTTAAAAATCTTATTATTTTCTTTATTATCTACAAGCTCTTCATTAGTGAGGAGTTTGTAGAAAAATAAATTTCTAAAAATCAATTTCACATAAGTTCGAGTTTCTCTAAAAGGAATCGTTTCAATATTTCTAACGATCGTTTCCTCTTCGTCAAAATATTGCTTTCTCCAACGGGCGACTCTCGTTTCACCTGCATTATAGGCTGATAAAACGTAGACGAGATTTCCGTCATAGCGTTTCATAAGACCCTGAAAGTATCTCGTACCTAATTCAATATTGATGGCAGGGTTTGAAAGCTGATTGACCCTCACGCCTCTTCTCATCTGACGTGCTGTTGCTGGCATCAATTGCATAAGGCCTCGAGCGCCAACAGGGGATCTCGCCTGTGGATTAAAGACAGATTCTTGTCTGATAAGGGATAGTAGCAAAAGCGGATCCTGACCCTTCAAATTCTTCTTTAATACATCTAAGTAAGGTCTAGGGTAGAGTAAGTCCAAAACGTTTCTAGTGAACTTAATTTCGTTATTATTCAACAAATTATAAATGTACCTAAAGGTCATCAAATAGTTTTTTGAACTTTGAATTATATGGGCCTGAAGCAGGTGGATTGTTTCTCTCACATCCGCATGATTCTCAGGTGTCTTTTTTTGTAATAGTTTTTGAAGAGAGAAATTGTTCAAGCGTCTAAGTTCCAGATCAATCATTCGAGAATTATCAATTTTGGACCAGGCCAGGAGTCTTACTAATGAAGAGTAATGATCACTATCGAGGTCCTCCATCTTGATGCTGACATTGATACTTCTACGTGCCTCAATATGGTAAAAATTGGCAAGGGTAGAATCTGGTTTTAGAGATAGGAGACGCTTAGAGGAAGTAATGGCGTAGTAACTAAGAGGGTTATCTCGAATGGTATCCTCATAGAGTGCCACTGCTTCTGCAATCTTTTTATCTTTCTCAAGAACATAAGCGATCCAGTAGCGCAGCTGGGAATCTTTTGAGATTTTAACTTTTTCAATGAGATCTTCTTTCTTTATGTACTTGAGAGCATTGGCCTGATCATTAGTATGAATATAGGTCCAAAGAAAAAAGAAGTGAGCATCGTAAAGATACTCATGATCATTTTTAGATATGATGAACTTTAAAAGTTTCCTAGAAAGCTCGGGATGACCTAATCTAAAAGTAGCCTTAGAAAAATCATTTATTCTTCCTAGGGCAAGATTAGTTGGAAGATAAGAAACGTTTAAATTAAAATAATTCTTAAGGTGCTCAATATGTTTTGCAAGTTTTTTTACATCCACTTTTGAAGCATTTAAGATTTTATAACCTTCTTCAATCAGCTTTCCAAATTCAGTATAAAAAACATTCTTATGTTCTAGAGGCTGTAATCCTTTGGCCTGAATGAGAGATGTAATCTTATCATCAATAAGAATGTCTTGGAGTATTTCATGAGAAGGAGATATCTGATGCTTGATAGAATACTCCGTAATATCAGCCGAGAGTTTCTTGAGAACTTCAGGGCGATTATCTTGATTCTGTAAGAAGTAACTAAAACTCTTGAGATGCTTCTTTTTAAGAAAGTGCTTTAAGTTGTTTTTTATAAAGCTATGAGCATATTCAGGAAGAGTATTACTCTTATCAATTTCTCTCCCAATGAGTTCAAGAGCTTTTTCCCGGCAAAAGTGATTTAGTCTTTGATCTAAAAGTTTTTCTAGCGGAAGTTCTGAAACTTTAGTTCCAGTCTCCTGACAGTAGAGAGAGAGTTTTTGAGCACTCTTTATTCCATGAATGCTGTCGATGCCATTTACCCACTTGGTAAACGGTGCGAAGTGTTTAGATTTGGCAACTTCTGCTTTAACTTGTTTAGTTAGAGTGGGATTAAAATAACCTTCACCACTAACTTTCATTAAGGCCGTTATTTTTTCTGAGAGAATTAAATCACTGCGAGAAAGAGTGACTTCCTTAACAAGCTTATCTTGAGCGATAGCTGAAGATACCAGAAGAAAAGTGATAACAATAAAATTCATATTAATCTTTGTATTTGTTTTCAATATTGTATCACGTACTGAGAATTCTACTACCCTGGAAGGAGTGTCATTGGTGATGCTGATAGCGACTTAGGATCTCTGTTAGCTTACTATTAATTTCAGTCAAGATAGGTTTTTTATCTTCAGGAATTACTCCACTAAGATTCTCAAGATAAATTTGCACTTCATCTAAAAACTTAAAATCTTCTTCCTGGTTGATAACGATACTTTCTAAAAACTCACTAACCTCATCAGCTACATCATGAAAGTAATCACCACTGCGAAAAGTTAGGGGAGTAATAACTTCTCCCTCTCTGATTCGTTGTAAATGGGACTTGAGTTTATACATAGGCCCTGCAATCTTATGAGTGAAAAAAACAAAGAGAATGAGGATGATAAGACTAAAAATAAATTGTATGAGAATGAGGAAAAGAATAAATCGCTCTTGAGTGCTTTGAATGAGCTGATAAAAGTCGGGATGATTGACTCCTAACTCTTTGAAAAAGTCTAAGAAAAGCAGCGGATAAAGTAAACTAGAGAGGAAAATCAAAGAACCTATTAAAAGGCTGAATTTGATTTGAAAAGACGGATTTACAAGAAAGACTGATCGTTTATAAAATGCCAACGCTTATTCCCTGTTCAAAGATGTATATCCCATCATAAAATGAGAAAGCAAAATTATCAAAATAGGAATTTTTGTATTTTAGACTAGATAAATCAACAATAGGTGTGAAATGGAAAAAATCAAAGAATTATTGGATCAGATTAAGAATCCACAAACAAATAAGACAATTACAGAAGAGCAGCGCTGGCAAAACATTGACCTTAAAGAGGGGAAGCTTATTATTCAGTACCAGCGTGACGGCATTTCTCCTCAGGATAAGCGAGTTATTGAAAATCATATTCACGAAATCTTAGCTGGCCTAGAGGGGATTAATGAGATTCTCGTAAAAACAACTTCTACTCAGTCCCAAGATGTTTTTAACGCGCTTGATAATAAGCCCGCTCCGGCTAAAGCTTCAGCGCCAGCCGCCAGTTTAAAAACAGGTCATGGTCCAGCAGCTAATAAAAAACCAGTGCCGGGAGCGAAGAAAGTTATTGCTATCGGTTCAGGTAAAGGGGGCGTAGGAAAATCAACATTTACTGCCAACCTTGCTATGGCCCTCTCCCGTCAAGGCCTTAAAGTTGGAATCATTGATGCTGATATTTACGGTCCATCAATGCCAATGATTTTTGGGAAAAGAAATGAAAAGCCAAGAGCAACTGAGGATAAGAAAATTGTTCCCATTGAATCTTGTGGCATTCAATTTATGAGTTTCGGTCTGTTTATTGATGAGAATGATCCTGTTATTTGGCGTGGCCCAATGCTAGGAGGAGTTCTCAATCAATTCTTATTTGATGTTGATTGGAAGGGACTTGATTACCTTCTTATCGACCTACCACCAGGAACTGGTGATATCCAGTTATCGATGGTGCAAAACACTCATGTGGATGGAACAATTGTTATCTCTACTCCACAAGACATTGCTCTACTTGATGCCACCAAGGGTCTTGAGATGTTTAAGAAATTAGAGATCCCGGTTATTGGAATGGTAGAGAATATGAGCTCCTTTATTTGTTCAGACTGCGGAAAAGAACACCACATATTCGGTGATGGTGGACTTGAAAAAGCGGCACAAAACTTAGGAGTGAACCTTTTAGGAAAAGTACCTCTTGAAATTGAATTGAGAACGGGTTCAGATATTGGGAAGCCTTATATGAGTGACTCTCAATTTGAAGGAAGACCAGTGTGGAATGCCTTTACTGCAATAGCTGAAAAAGTTAATGGTTTTTTCAATCATCCTGTACCACCCAAACAAGATGAAAAGTCCGGTTTCTTTTCTAAAATTTTAGGATTTGGAAAATAGTATGGATCTAAAGTTTGTCCCAGTTGTTGAAGAACAAATGAGTGTTAATTTTACTGGTAAGGTAAACTTATTATCACCTTTTAATCATCAATACCTGGGACATCTTTTATTTAAGGACGGGAAAATAATTGATGTAAATTATTTGCAACTCTCTGGAGTAAAAGCTTTTTACCAGCTAGGGATAAAAGAATATAGTCTTGAGAGACATCAATATATCGTGGAGCCAGAAATTGTTTCTAATGAAGAACAAAGGATCCATTACCCGTTCTCGGTCTTATTAAATAAATTAGAAAAACAAATTAAATTATTTGAAATCGTTAACAGTCAAAGACCTCCTTATAACGTTAAGATCTTAGTTGATGCTACAATGATCAATAGTAATATTGATTGTACTCCTGAAGAATTCAAAGTTCTTGCCGTACTAACTGATTATCATAGGGTTGATGATATTTATGAACACTGTGAGCTTCTCGATTATGAGGTTACGAGTTCATTAATTACTCTTCGAAAAAAGAACCTTCTAAAAATAGTTGGCGTGAAACGCGAGTCTTAAGCTGACTAATTTTTAGACAACCCTGTAAAAAATATTAACAGCAATTCTGTAACTATCTGAATTACTAATTACTTTTTTTGGCATCCAGCTTGCTCCCATAAGTCATATCAGGAGTAAGACTATGA
>CAYWMU010000146.1:0-6852 GCA_964459395.1 uncultured Bacteriovorax sp. | reverse complement strand
ATTGAAACCCCTTTCAGGATTGAAACCCCTTTCAGAATTGAAACCCCTTTCAGGAATAGGTTTGTTTTTTAGTGAGCTGAGGCACTTAAAGAATCATGGTCCTTTGGTGACAGGTCACTATTTTGAGACCCCGTCTCAAAGTGGGGTGCCATTGATTCTTTGAGACCCCGTCTCAAAGTGATTTAGCAGGGACACTGGCCCCTATATTGATGCCAGCGTCTATTCTGATAATTTCTCCAAGCTTAACTCTGATCGAAGATGAGAGCTTGAGCCATCTAAGAATGGGGAAAATATTCAGTAGGGGCCAAAGCGTTTCGACTAGCTCTCTTGCGCAGATTGTTTCAATCATTCTTTAATTCCTTTTGAGTAAAAGTACTCAAATTGTCTTTTATATAAATCCTCTTCTTAAAAGGGGTGTTGGGGGATCTTTGTTTCTTGTATTCATCACAGCCTTTTGTTTAAAAAACTGAGCGATATGCTCTGTCTTATTAGGTATATGTACGGAAACGACAAAATGGTTCGCTTTAAAAAAAATAAATTAATTAACTTAAGAAAGATCATTAAAAACAAACAGTTGAGGGGGCGAAAGGTTTAGAAAAAGCTCCTGAAAGAAGAAGAGGATAGCTGCTTGATATTCTCTAATGAAGACCGATTAGTGATAGAGGCATATCAGGAGGCGAAATGTTTTCAGTGTTCATTGTGAAGGCCAAGGGGGCCAATGGCCTATATAAGTTTGTTGTTAACTCCAGGGAGGGGAATGAATCCCTCGGCTGGAACTTTACGGACATTCTTGAACCTCAGTTCATTTTTGAAAGAGTCTTCGACACAGCAAGGGCGGTATCAGAATTTTATAATGAGTGCCTTTTTCATTTTAGAGAAGACATGGTTCGAGAGGATTGGGTTTTCAGTGATGAGGAAACTATCAGCGATTTTGCCAAAATAAAAAAGTTCCACAAAGTATGGAGAGAGGTATCTGCCAATAAAGTGTTCGCTGATTTTGTCTAGATCCTCACTTTCTCCTCTGAAAAACCCCTCATTTCCAAAATAAAAAATAATGGCCTAGATGATTCTCGATTAATGTAATACAATTTTTCAAGGTATGTATTACATGCAAAAGCCCTACATAATTAAAGTTATGTCGTGTTGATGATTTATTTAGTGTCGATTTTGTTAAAAAGACCTGTGTGTATGACGGGCATTTAAATAGGGAAACTGCGAATGAAGAGGCTTCTTGAGAAAGTTCATGATTTTTATTTTTGGTTAATCAGCCCGCTGAGTTTCCATGCAAGGTGCGTGAGGAGATTAAAGGATATTCCGCCAGCGTTCAAAGGAGAAGAGCTTCCCGATTCTCAGACAACTTTAGAGTTAATCTATAAGAGTTCATATGATTATCCCGAAGTAGATGATGAACATTTACGAAGAGGGGAGGACGTAAGACCTCGTTGGGGAAGTTTTTTGGAAAAGCACCAGATTAAGGCCTTCCAAGGAGCCTTATCGATCAAAGGAAGAAAAATTGCAAAAAGAGGAATTGATGGAATTTTTCTAACAGGTATAAACACTCTGATTTTAGTTAAAGAGAGGGGAGGGGTCTCTAGTTACTCAATGGAGGGAAGGCACCTTTGGGATATTGAGCCTTGCGAATTTCCCAAAGGTTGGAAAGAGACGTATTTTGGCCACCCCGGAGGCATTAAGCGAGGAAGGGATGGGAGAGATTTGCTTTTTCTTTACGAGTTTAAAAAAGTCTTTGCTACCGACCTATTAACAGGAAAAGGAACAGTCCTCTGGGAACTTGATGAATATACAGAGCATGAAAAGAACTTCCTTTAGAGCCGGAGAACCTATGAGTATTCGTGAGCAGATGCGGTCAGTAATTAATGAAAATCGAGACAAGAGTGGTGAGCCCAAAAAAGTTGATTCCGTTTTACAGAAATCACCCGTCACTAGCACAGTCGAAAAATTCAATTTGAGGCCGAGAAGACCAAGTGAAATTTTGATTCTAGGGGAAATTCCAAAAATCCAGGCCATTCAAAACAATGTGGAGTCTTCTGAATTAATCACAGCGAGGATTTCTGAGAAGTCGAAAAGCTGGATAAAAAGCTTCTCACCTCTATTTGTAAGGGCCTCTAAGAGATCAGGACTTGGAACAAATATTCAATTAATGATTCAAGAGATTGTTTGGCATAGATCAGAATTGAGAGAGCATCTTCATGAAGTAAAAGACTATCTTCGTCAGGTTCAAAATTCGGAAAAAGAGTATTATTCGGAACTCGGAAGACCGGGGGAGGAAGAGGCGCGACTAAAGTTCCAAAAAGCCATTAAGTATCTTGAGCTTGTTTTAAATTTGAAACGTCTCAAATATGAGAAAATGATGGTGTTGTTTCAAAAAGGTTTTGTGGATCAAGTTTTCATAGATGAAATTCACTATTATATGAACATGGAAGTTTATGAGAAATGGAGTGCGCGTGGATTCTAGTAATCGAGATATGGTTCTAATTGAGAGTAATGATTCCTATTTTCTCTTTTCTGAAAACAATTTTGTTTTATATGGGAAATTTCTGTCAGACCTTATAAGCGACTTCTTCACTATCGAGTCAGTGAAGGAAAGAGTGGTCTTTGAGATTATCGACGATTTAGGACTGCCTAAAGTGCAAGTAACAGGTGGTTTCAAATTTACAGGAAAAGAGAACGGGAACAAGGGAAGTCTGGAGGGGAAAGTGGCGGCGCTTGGCATGACTTATTTTCTTCAAAGGCACTTGGTTAATCTCTTGTCTATAAGCGAAGGCTTCTCCAATGTTGATTATCTTGACGGGTTAATTTCTCATTCAAGCTATTTGAAAAGCCGAACGACTGTCGATTGTAATAAAGATGAAGAGTATGAACTTTATAAGTTTTGGGACTAAGGGCGGGAAATGGAATTAATTTCTTCAAGTTTTTCTATCATTAACAATGGCAGAGCTACCCAATTATTCAACAAAGAGCATAGAGAAGATATTGCACTTTTTTTCTATAACTTATCACCCAATACACTTAACGCTTACAAATATGACCTAGACCTTTTTTTTAGATTTTTGGAGATGAAAGGGCTTGTCCTTTATCAGGCCAGACAAATACATATTGAAGAATATATGAAATTTGTCTCTATGCACGGAGGAAATAAAGCAAGAAAGTGTTCAGATAGAACCTATAACAGAAAACTTTCGGCCATTAAGTCTTTTTTTAAATACCTTTGCGAGAAAAGAATTCTCGAAACAGATCCTTGCTCGTTCGTTAGGTTTAGAAAAATCCCCTTAGTTGTAGAGACAGAATTTATATCCTCTGAAAAGATAAGAGAGTTGTTTGCCTTAATACCCTCAGACACATTGAGGTATAAGAGGGATAGAGCCCTGTTGGGAGTATTGTTTTATTCAGGTTGTCGAGTGAGTGAACTCAGAAATCTTAAGATCAAGGACTACGGCTTCTATGCACATGGAAGAACGCTCGACTTCGTAACCAAAGGAAATGAAAAAAGACAAATACCTGTGCCACAGAATCTGGCAGAAGTGATGAATGATTATCTCCAGGCCAGACTAAGTGAGATGGAGTATTTTGAAGGGGATGCTCTTTTCACAAACCTTAAATCTAATAGTCCTCTTTATAGGTCATCTATAAATGATATTTTCGAGAAGTGGTCTCGTAAATTAGGCTTACCATATCGAGTAAGTCCGCACTCAGCGAGAACAAGTTTTATCGTAATGATGGATGAAAACCGCGTTGACCTAAAAAAACAGGCAGAAACTGTAGGGCACAAGAATGTAGCGATGACTATTGCCTATAACAAGAAGAGGCAAATGCTAGACAAGAGTCCTGTTTTAGATATTCAATTATTGTAAATTCTATTATTTCGAAAATATGTCCATTTGGTTTATAGAGTAGAAAGGGATGTGCCCCTTTGACTCTTGTTGTTCGAGAATATTTGAAACGCTCTCAGAGAAGCTTGCGTGAATCTCTTGAATTTTCAAAAGGGCTGAAGGACTAACTTTATCAATTCTAAAATTTATGTAGTTCTTCCCCTGGCCGCAGTTCATTGGGTTGTAGTTTTCTGATAGGCTAGTAACGATTGTTTTTAGTCCCTTCTTGGGTAGATCTACGTAAGTAGTATTAAGTGCAAAATAAGAATTTTTAGAATAAAAAATAAGTTTTTTATCGACTAGTTTATTGGCGACTTCAATACCATTTGATCCGAATCTTTCTTTTATATCAATAGATGAAACCCCGTCATTTAACGACATGGTGAAGATAGCAATGGATATTGGGTCTGAAAGCTCTCTGGTGAAAGTTTCGTGAAATTGACCAGAGTTGGACAATTCAAAGTCCCATTTACTTGATTCTTCACGGGTTGAAAAAATCCTAGAGAATTGAGAGTATTTCTTATCAAGGTCTTGAGACGTGTAAAAGCAAGAAAAGAGACGAAATTTTTTGTAAGGAGTTAAGTTAAAGGTTTTCCCCTTCTCACCTTGTTTAATTTTAGTCAAAACTGTTCTGCTGATTCTGGTATCAGTAGAAATAGCCGAAATAGTTAATTTAGAGGTTTGAATCGACTCAATAATGAAGTCATCGAACTCATTAAGTATCAATTCTGTTTGAATAGAAGATGGTAATCCAGCTATTTCTTGATTCATCTGTATACCCCCCGATATGTGGATATACATTCAACTTTTGTGCCAAGGATTATGCTATTGGTGACGGGCAGAAGGGGAAAACCTGTCTAATAAATGGACAGGTGACAAATTATTTCACAATTATCTGTGAACCCTGAAACAAAGGCAGACCCTTAGAGAAGTAAGCTTTACTAGTGATTGATTGGTGGTTTATCTCTAAAGCTTTCTTAGGATTTTGATTAATGACCATATATGATTTATCCCCCTCCAGAACCCGAAAATCCCTTGTTTCAAGTTTGATTTTAAATGAACTATCTATTGCACCTTCTTTAACCTTTAAAAATTGATGATGATCCGATTTAACGATTTTATAGTTAAGGTTAAAAGAATGGTTTTTGGTGATAATGACCATGTTTCTGGGGTCGTCACCAGTGTCCTTAAGAGGGTTAATAACCACTGCTTTACGACTAGTGGGAATTGAAATCGAGATTTCTCCTGCTCTTCCTGCTTGGACAATTTCAACTTGTTCATCAAACTGGAGTGTTGTTGGGCCATTCATTGAAAAAAGAATGTAGCTGATTGCCTGAGGTAAAATGAAAACTTCCATTTTAAAGCTCCTTGATTCCTACGATGCGGTAGTATGTAATATTTTTACTTGACTCTGTAACAGGAAATTTAAAGACCCTAACCCCCAGATCGTCTCTCACGTAAGCGCTACATGAATTATCATCATGGGTTGTTCCAAGAAGTTTTTCTGAACCTTTAAACTCAAGGATTTGATAATTAGATTTGGTAAGAGCGTTGAATACACCTTCATCAAACATTTTAGCGTTTAATTTTTTTGTTAGTAATTGGTCACCCAATAGAGAGCAGAAATTTCCCAAATGGGGGGATTTTACTTCTCCCGTAAGGGTGATGAACCTAGTCCCACCAGAAAATGTGCTAATGATTACTAGAGTCATTGTAAGAGAAACCATTAATGTAAGGATGGCATCTTTTTTAATAAATGATTTAAAATCAAATTGTTTTTCTTCTTCAAATAATTTCATAAACTTCCTCTATGATCTTGATGGGTGGGATTCTTTATATTTTGAGATCTGGCTTTCTCATAACTTTCTTTGGAAGAAGGGGTTGCCACGGAATCAATATTTCTAAAACCCCTTTTCCTGCTTAGTGTGCTTATTAAAGTTTTTGTTTCAGGGAGTTCTGCCCTTGTATTTGCAGACGGGTAGTTTACTTTAGAAATATTAGTGGTCGGTGTGTTTTTGTCAGCAGGCTTAAAACCCGGCGCCTTAGATGAAACTTTATGTGAGAACGTTTTCTGTAAAAGTTCTTTTTGTTTTCTTAGTTCATCGGCCTTCATCTGAGGAACAGTGTTTGATTTCTTTAAAACTCCATATGCTGGATCAATGTCATGTTTCGGAGTGGTGAACTTCTTGTCATCAATTGATAGGTAGGGGAAAGAGTTATATCGTGATTGTAGTTGGCGGTTTTGCTCCATAAAAGTTGAAGGAAAGTTTCTTGGGGAGTTTCTAAGTTCCTCTTTAAAAGTAGGAGCTTTGTTAAAATCTTTAGTGATTACATTTTTTTGAAAAGAGGGTTTTTTGGCATTTGGATCTTTCCATAATTCGCCAACCTTTGATCCTTTAATCTTATTCATTAAGGAGGATGATTTGCTTGAGAGTAGGTTTCTTGCGGGTCTTCCAAGTGCAAAGTTCATACCTCTTAACGGGGCTTGGACACCAAGTTTAAGCAGGTGGTATTTACCTAGCGTCATTGCCGCCGCACCAGCAGTTGAAGAAAATTTCTCTCCTGCCGATTGAAACCCCTTGGTTGTTAAGAACATTGTTGCCAATGCGGGTATCCAAAATATTGTAATGGAATACATTAATGTTTGAATCAAGCTAAAGAAGGTAGCTTCAATGTTATTAGGATTAAAATTCTCAACACCTATAATTATCAATACGAGCGCGGACACAATAGGAGTTATTATGCACCAGCAAATTGACTTGATTATTCCCCAAACTGCCTCTTGAGTTGGAGGGAATATGGATATTAAACAGGATAATGGAATCGCTATGTATGAGAGTTTGTAAACCAGTGTGAAGACGTGACCGATGCAATAAATTGCAATCCAGCACAGTAACCAGATGACGCTCATTAAGGGGTTAATGATTGAGTTTCCAATGTTTTTCATAACGGTGAACCAATAGTT
>CAYWMU010000145.1:0-6860 GCA_964459395.1 uncultured Bacteriovorax sp. | reverse complement strand
ACTAGAGAATTAAATAAATCACTTAAAAGAAATGCGTTAGATAGTTACTATAAAAAATATATAAACAAGGCCACAGAATCTTGGAACTCCTATTTTCAAATTCCCCAACACGCCATAAGAAAAGATATTACCTTTCGTAATGATGTACTTGAAGTTCCCTTTGCCATGCCGGAAACAAAACAGCTTCATGATTTCGTAAGAGGAATTGAAGATTATTGGAAGCATTCAGGATTAGTAATTGAACTTGATTTTCAAGATAAAAAGAACATCCCTAACTTAACTCTAAAAGAAAACTCTGTTGCTCACGTAAATAAACTCGGAGGAAATGATATCATCATGAATGCCTCCATTGACATGAGCCTGAGTAAAAACCAACTTGTTCTTAATCATGAATTTGGTCATGTTCTGGGGCTTCCTGATTGTTATATTGAATTCTATGACGAAGAAAAAGATGCATTTGTAAATTACCAGATAATGAAAACAGATATGATGTGCTCAACTGCTGGGAAGTTAACACCAAGAATTGTGCAAGAACTTAAGAGAGTGTACGCTCGCTAAAAAAGAGACACTGTTATCAAGTAGGAGTATCCTAGTGTTAGGGTTAAAATCCCTGCGAGGAGAAAATCTATGACTTCAGGACTTCACTCTTACTTTATCGGACTTGGTGCTTTAGGCGGGGCCTTTGCTGCTCAAGTTCTAAAAAATAATCCTCAAGAAATAAAAGTAATTGCCCATGGAGAACGAGCAAAAAAGCTCCATCATGGGATTTATGTCAATGATATCCACTATCCACTTAGCGTCACTGACTCTCCCCAAGAGAAGGCAGACATCATAGTTGTAGCTGTTAAATATCCTCAATTAGAAGAAGCCATTAAGGATATTAAACCATTCGTCACTTCAGAGACTCTGATAATTTCAATCCTTAATGGACTTTATAGCGAAACTCGTCTCTCAGAAGTTTTTGGGGCCGACAAAGTCATACCTGCTTTTGGTATCGCTATGGATTGCAGTAAAGAAGGGAATCATATTCGCTATCAAAATCTTGGACGCATTGTTTTTGGAGATGAGTCGAACATAGTAAAATCCCCAAGAGTAAAAAAGGTCGAACATTTTTTTAGTGCGAATCAAATTCCATATGAAATCCCCGAAGATATGAATCGGGCCATATGGTTTAAATTCATGCTCAACTCTGGCGTTAACCAAGTTTCAACTCTCCTTCGTGCTCCCTTCAAGGAGTTTCACAATAACGATCATGCAAGAGAGTTAATGATCACCGTGGCCCGAGAAGTCATCACTCTTGCCCAGAAAAAAGGAATTGATCTTCGGGATTCAGATATTGAACTTTTAGTGAAAACCATTAATGCTCTTGATCCAGAGGGAAAAACTTCGATGCTTCAAGATATCGAAGCTGGAAGAGAAACTGAAGTTAATTACTTTTCAGGACACATCATTCAAATGGGTAAAGAATTAAATATCCCTACCCCTATTAATGAATTCTTATTTCATGCTATTAAGTATCAAGAACAAAAGGTACGCCGTACCTTTTAGGTTTTAGCTTTTGAGAATGCGGCGTGAGTTCTCTGATAGAGAAGCAAGAGCTGCAGACATCATAATTAAATCCTTAATCACAAGACGTCCCCGTCCGGATAGAAAAGGAAAGCCGTGGTCACTATCCCCTAAAGCTGGAACCCAGTTCTCAGGAGTTGTTATGAGGAAACTCAAAGTAACCACGCTCATTATAATGGTGAGAAGATCTCCCACTGCTCCAATTTTTGGATTCACTATTCCGGCAAGAACCAAGACTCCAATAAGTATAATTACTGCCCCTAGCCCATAGGAGAAAAGATAGGTTCTATTTTCTTTATGCCACTGCCGATTCTTCTCATTCAGTCCCCCTTCAGGGTTCATGTACTGCTTATACTCAGGGGCTTCTTTGGCATAAAAGAAACTCATTAAGGGACTGTTGGCAACAAAGGGCACGATACCATCTGCTTCATAAGCAAAATACTTAAGTCCGCCAATCCAGGCCATAATGATAAAGATAGAGACTCTAATGCAAGTGTAACCTGCGCTCTCTAGTCTTGAAAAAAATTCTAATAAGTTTTTTATCATTAAAACTCAGCATTTTTCGGTGTTCTTGGAAAAGCAATCACATCACGAATATTACTCATACCTGTAATGTACATAACAGCTCTTTCAAAACCGAGACCAAATCCTGAGTGAGGCACTGATCCAAACTTACGAAGATCAAGATACCACCAGTAATCTTCGGTCTTCATGTTCATCTCATTCATGCGTGCCACTAATTTATCATAGTTCTCTTCACGCTGAGATCCACCAATGAGTTCTCCGATTCCAGGAACAAGAACATCCATCGCACGAACTGTTTTACCGTCATCATTGAGCTTCATGTAGAAGGCCTTAATGTCTTTCGGATAATCAGTCACAATCGTAGGACGCTTGAAGTGAATTTCGGCGAGGTATCTCTCATGCTCAGTTTGGAGATCATCTCCCCACTTTGCTAGATACTCAAATTTATGTTTTTTCGACATGGCCGCTTCTCTTACAATTTCAACGGCTTCTGTGTAAGTCACCATTTGAAACTCAGAGTTTGCTACGTGCTCAAGAGTCTTGATATTTTCCGGGTTATATCTTTCTGCTAAAAATTCTAATTCATCACGACAGTTCTTAAGGGCGTGATTGATGAGGTGTTTTACATAACGAGTAGCTAGAGCAGCGTTATCCTCAAGAGTGTAGAAGGCGGCTTCAGGCTCAACCATCCAAAACTCGGAAAGGTGGCGAGAAGTATTCGAGTTCTCAGATCTAAAAGTTGGTCCAAAAGTATAAACGCGCCCAAGACTTCCCACCGCATAGGTTTCTGCTTCAAGTTGCCCTGAAACCGAAAGGAAGGTTTCTCTGCCAAAGTAGTCTTGTTTAAAATCTACTTCGCCCTTATCAGTGCGAGGAAGTTTATCAAGATTAAGAGTTGAAATTCTAAACATCTCTCCAGCACCCTCTGCATCACTGGCCGTAATTACCGGAGTGTGAAGATAGGCGAAGTCCTCACCTGAAAAGAACTGGTGAGTAGCTTGTGCGAGTTCATGGCGAACGCGGAAAACTGCAGAGAAAGTATTTGTTCTTCCACGCAGATGAGCGATTTCTCTCAGATACTCTAAAGAGGTTTCTTTCTTTTGTAGAGGGTAATCTTCAGTATTAGCGCAGTAGACATGAATTTTTTGCGCTTGCATTTCTACTGGTTGCTTCCCTTGTGAGGCAACTAGAAGACCTGTCACTTCAACAGAAGAACCAATAAGAAGCTTTGAAACAGTTTCATAATTTTCAAGAGCGCCATCAAGAACTATTTGTAGATCACGATGGTTCGATCCATCATTTAACATCATGAATGAGAATTTTTTTGAATTACGAAGAGATTTCACCCATCCACGAACTGTAATAACTGAATCGACCGGTTTTACCTCATAAACTTTTTTTACTAACATGTATTCGCTCATATTCCCTCTAAGCTATAGTTGTAAATACTTGTGATTTTATATCCTGGGCTTCGTGCCATTTTAAACGTGGTCCAAATTGAGAAACAACTTTACTGGCAGCAAGGCTTGCGAGTTTTCCACTTGAAGCATAGGAGTGCCCGTGAGTAATGCCGTAAAGAAAAGCTCCTGCGAACATATCCCCTGCACCATTTGAATCAATGGCCTTAACAACATAAGGCTCAATATCAATAAAAGTGTCCCCATCAAAAATCATCGCACCATTTTCACCACGTGTAATTACAAAAGTACGAGCAAATTTTTTGAGGGCCTCACGTGCGGATAAGATGTCTGATGTATCAGTGAAAGCAAAAGCCTCTGATTCATTGGTAAAAAGAAGGTCCACTTGGTTTCCAATCATTTCAAGCATTCCTTCTTTAAAATAACGAACCATATTTACATCAGAGAATGTCAGTGCCGTTTTAACATTATTCTTCTCAGCGATTTGGCGAGCATAAACAGCTGCATCTTTACCTGTTGGAGAAGCTACTAAGTAACCTTCCATATACATATATTTTGAGTGCTCAATGGCCTCAGGTACAATTTCATTAACCGATAAACTAGAAGAAACACCTAGGTAGGTATTCATCGTTCTTTCCGCATCAGGAGTAATAAGCACTAAGCACTTTCCTGTCACTCCCTCTTCTCTCTTGATAGAACCAAGGTTTGAGTCGATGCCATGCTCCTGCATATCTTGAAAATAGAGATCACCGATTGCATCCGCTGCCACTTTACAAGAGTAGAATCCTTTTCCCCCAAATTGGGCCGTAGCGATAATCGAATTGGCCGCGGAACCACCACACTGCTGTTTCTTTAACTTCCCATCAAGGGCCTTTAAAAGAGCGTTTTGTCTTTCTTCATCAACTAAAGTCATTAACCCTTTATCAATTCCGTGGGCCTTAAAGAAATCATCCTGAACCTCGTGCTCCATATCCATTAAAGCATTACCAATAGCGTATACATCATATTTCGTAGTCATCGGAGCTCCTGCAAGTAGGGCCTTACTTTAGAAGATTTTAACCATTTGGGCCATTACTTTACATTTAAATAGGTATCATAGCGGGTGGACTTACCCTCATATTGTAAACAATCACCATTGACAATGGGACGAGAGAGCCTAGGTCGTTTAACCACTAGCCTTCTCGTAGCTTTTTCCCGTGCCATTTTAAAAACAAGTTCAGCATCTTGGTCTGAACCAATCATTTCTCGGAATATCCGCATCTCTTTTTTGGCGCCAGCTTTAAGATTAGCATCTTCAAACATAGGGTCAAAATAAATCACTTCAAAAGTACTTGAGCTCTCTAAAAAACTAAGGGCATCCGTTGAATGAAATGTGAAGTTGTTGAGTAAGGGATGAGTGGCCGCATTTAAGGCAGATTGAATGAGAAAACTAACCACGGGATGTCTCTCCAGTGCCGTGACTTCACACCCCATAGCAAGCATCATGAGGCTGTCTCCTAGGAGTCCGGCCGTCAAATCGAGGACTTTAGGTCTAATAGAAGGCTTTATCCCTAGGGCCTTAGCTAGATTTTCCTTATAAACAGTACTTTTTTTGAAATAGGCCAGATGCCGTTCCAACGTCTCATCAATAAGTATTCCAATGGGTCTTTCCTTAGGAATATCCGACTTTAACCATAACTGATTCCCTTTCTGTTGGAACTCAATTTCAAAGGCAGTATTTTGGGAATAAATTTCAAGCTCCTGATAGTCAGGAAGAAAAAAATTCTTATCAAGTGGCGGAAGTTTAAGGGCCATACAATCTAACCATCATAAAATGTTAATTAACCCGCTGCGCATCATTCTTATCTCTTAACAAATCTTTCCCATTGGGACTAGTATTAAGGCCTAATTTTATGGTTTTCATAAGGATAAAAAATGCAGTCTCATTTCCCACTTAATTATCATCCAGAAAATTTAGAGCGCGAGCTCAAACCCTTTTACATTGGGGCCGACGAAAAAGATATCAAACTCATGCTCGCCGACTTAGGTTTATCTTCTCTGGATGAACTCTACTCCCATATTGCAGATGACGTGAAAATGAAATCTCTCCCATTGGGTGCTCACTTAAGTTATCAAGAACTTATTGCTCACGTAAACGACATCGCTAAAAAAAATAATAATAAAATCTCTTTCCTAGGAGATGGGCTTCCTCAATACAAAGTAACTGAAGTTGTTGGACCTATTTCAAATATTAGAGGTCTAACCACTGCTTATACTCCATACCAACCAGAAAGAAGCCAAGGAACATTACAAACACTTTGGATCTATCAATCACTTCTTAGTCAGCTCACTGGTTTTGAGGCCATCAACGCTTCTCTTTATGAGAGATCAACTTGTCTCTATGAGGCCATGAACTGCGCTCTTAGACTTGTTAAAAACACCAATACTATTGTTGTAGCAGGAAACCTCTATCCTGGAGATATTGAAGTTCTTGAAACACTTCGCTTAGAAACTGAGATGAAGATTGTTTATGCTCCTATTGATGCTTCAACAGGAAAACTTAATCACCAGCAAATAGAAAAACTTCTCTCTGAAACAACAAGTGTTGCTGCTCTTGTTTACTCTCAGGTCAACAACCTCGGTATTATTGAAGATGTTGATGCTCTCACCAATCTTGCTCACTCTCATAACGTTAAGGCCATTGCTATTGTTGACCCAATGCTGATTGGTAAGGGTGGACTTAAGGCCCCTGTTTCTTTCGGTGAAAAAGGTGCAGATATGGTCGTTGCCGAAGGTCAACACCTCGCTATCGGCCCGAACTTTGGAGGTCCGGGTCTAGGTATTTTTGGAATTCGTTATAACGATGCAGATAAAAACTCGATCCGTTCGACAGCAGGACGTTTTGTTGGGAAGGCCGTTGATTCAAAAGGTCGCGAATGTAAGGCCCTGATCCTTTCTACTCGTGAGCAACATATCCGTCGTGAAAAAGCGACATCAAATATCTGTTCTAACCAATCTTTCATTGCTAGTGCTGCTGGAGCTTCTCTTCTTGCTCGAGGAGATGAAGGATTTGAAGCCACTCTTAATACTGCAAGAATGATGGCCGAAAAAGCTCTCACTCTTATGACGAGCTACGAAGGCTTCTCTCTCAAATTTAAGGCCCCTTTCTTTAATGAGTTTTCTTTAACCGTTCCTATGAAATCAAGTGAACTTATTAAACTTGCAACTCAGAATGGTATTCACATCGGTGTAAACATCACTGCTCGCCACAGTGATATCAAAGATGAGATGATTCTTATGAGCTTCTCTGATATTCACACTGAAGATGATCTTGCAGCTCTTAAGAAGTTCATGGATCAAAACTTCAAGAAG
>CAYWMU010000144.1:229-6895 GCA_964459395.1 uncultured Bacteriovorax sp. | reverse complement strand
TAACGTCTGCCTGTCACGCAGAAGGCCGCGGGTTCGAGTCCCGTCTCTCCCGCCATCTTACATTCGAAATTATAAAGGCCACTCATTGAGTGGCCTTTTTTTATGCCTAAAGTTGACTCTGTACTATGGTACAGAGTGTATAGTTCTCTTTATGAAAAAATTAACTATCAGTCGAATTGCCCAAATGGCCAACGTAAGCGTTGAGACAGTTCGTTTCTACCAACGAAAGGAACTTCTAAGAGAACCTAAGACCGAGGGCGCCTTTCGTATTTACTCTCCAGAGGATGCACAAAGAATCATCTTTATTAAACGCGCTCAGGACTTAGGATTTACACTTAACGAAGTGAAAGAACTTTTGGAGCTCAATTCTAAATCCCGCGTCACTTGTTCTAGCGTAAAAATGAAAACATTAAAAAAACTTCAGGAGATTGAAGAAAAAATTGCGGACCTTAATCGTATGAAGTCCAGTCTCACGCAGTTGGCCTGTGCCTGCGATGGGGATCAGGATCTAATCAAACAATTTAAAGTTCAGGAATGTTTTGAAATAGGTTTAGGTAAATCATGAAGAATATAATGTTCTTATGTACAGGTAACTCTTGTCGCTCACAAATAGCCGAAGGCTTTTGTCGCAAGTACTGGGGAAATGAATTTAATATCTTTTCAGCAGGAACTAAAAAGCACGGTATGAACGACCGTGCGATAGAAGTTATGAAGGAAGTCGGCATTGATATTTCATCTCACTTCTCTAAAACTGTAGAAGAGCTTCCCTCCATCCATTTTGATTATGTTATCACTGTTTGTGATGCTGCTCATGAGACATGTCCCTATTTCCCCGGAACAAAGATTATTCACTTAGGCTTTCAAGATCCACCGACTCTCACTAAGGAGATGAGCAATGAAGAAGAAATTCTCTCCATATACCGTAGAGTTCGAGATGAAATTGAAAGTACAATCAAAAACTTAAAAGACCACCTATGAAAAACCTCTCTTTTCTTGATCGCTATCTCACACTTTGGATTTTCCTCGCTATGGGTTTAGGGATAATTCTTGGAAATTTTATTCCAGCTTTCTCGCAAACTCTCAATGCTATGAGTATCGGTACGACTTCCATACCTATTGCTCTCGGACTTATTCTCATGATGTATCCCCCACTCGCAAAAGTTAAATATGAAGAAATGGGGCTTGTCTTTAAAGACAAAAAAATCCTTTTCCTTTCTCTCATTCAAAATTGGCTCATTGGCCCAGTTCTTATGTTTGGCCTTGCTGTTCTCTTTTTAAGAGACCATCCTGATTATATGATGGGATTGATCCTCATAGGTCTCGCTCGTTGTATCGCTATGGTTCTTGTTTGGAATCAACTCGCACGTGGCAGTGCTGAATATTGTGCAGGACTTGTTGCCTTCAACTCTATCTTTCAAATTATTTTTTTCCCAGTCTATGCTTATATCTTTATGACTTTTCTACCTAATGTTTTTGGTCTTAAGAGTTTAGAAGTGGCCTTTACTATGGGAGAAATTGCTCAGTCGGTTGCCATCTATTTAGGGATCCCCTTTCTGGCCGGATTTATGACTCGAAAGATTCTTATTAAATCCAGAGGAATCAATTGGTATGAAAACTCATTCATTCCTAAGATAAGCCCTTTAACCCTCATCTTCTTATTGTTTACGATTGTAGTGATGTTCTCTCTTAAAGGAGAACAGATCGTTAAGCTTCCAGGAGATGTGTTGAGAATTGCGATTCCTCTTACATTATACTTTTTTATCATGTTCCTAGTTTCTTTTATCTTGAGTAAAAAAGCAGGTGCCGATTACACTAAGACGGTGACACTTTCTTTCACCGCTGCTTCTAATAATTTTGAACTCGCCATTGCCGTCGCGATTGCAACATTTGGCATCGAGCATGGTGTAGCGTTTACAACTGTCATTGGTCCCCTCGTAGAAGTTCCTGTTCTCATATTTTTAGTAAAAGTATCTTTCTGGTTAAAAGACCGATACTTCAAAGGATTAACTCATGTTTCTTGATAATATTTCATTTGATCTTAAAGCAGATGCCGGAAAGCTTTATTCATCTACTCATGCTCCACGAATCCTCATTTTGTATGGTTCTTTGAGAGAGAAATCTTTTAGTCGTTTACTTGCGGAAGAGGCGGGCAGAATTTTAAGTCATATGGGAGCTGATGTTCGTTTTTTTAATCCTGAAGGTCTACCGATGTTTGATAATAATAAATCTGCCGATCATCCCAAAGTTCAAGAGCTAAGAGATTTGAGTATTTGGTCTGAAGGACAAGTTTGGTCTAGCCCAGAGCTTCACGGAAATATTTCTGGAGTGATGAAGAATCAAATCGATTGGATTCCACTTGCACTCAATGCAGTGAGACCTACTCAAGGTAAAACTCTGGCCGTGATGCAAGTCTCGGGTGGAAGTCAGTCCTTCAACGTCGTTAATACCATGAGAATTCTTGGTCGTTGGATGAGAATGATTACCATCCCTAATCAATCTTCAGTGGCCCAGGCTTTCAATGAATTCCATGACGATGGAACAATGAAGCCATCATCTTATCGAGAGCGTGTCGTTGATGTGATGGAGGAACTTATGCGCTTTACTTATCTAACGAGGGATGTCGCTGATTTCTTAGTAGATCGCTATAGTGAAAGAAACGAAAAAATCAAAGTAACTTATAAAGCACTTCAGGATAATAAATAATTAAGGGGCACAAGCTAGGCCCTTAATTTTTCCTTTATACTTATTACCAACTAGGGATTCCGGATACTTCAGATGCTCTTACTCCCGTAAAATTAGATTTCACGCCTTAAACGACCTCTTAAGCGCCTCAAAAATCATTTTCCCTTCAATCGTTCTAATCATCTCTGGATAGCAAGTAAGTGCTAGATGATCTTTAAATGTGGGAGTGTTACTCACCTTCCTCAAATTTAATTTCTGTGCTTTCACCACTTGACTTGGAAGGATACCAAAACCTGCTCCAGACTCAACTAAGTGAGCAAGGAGTTCTAAATTTTGCACTTCCACTTTTTCATGAGGGCAAGACTTCCAACGAGAAATGATGGAGTGAGACTGAAGCATTTGTGGATGATAGATTAGCTTATCTTGGTAACGATGCTTTGATTCCCAGACACAGACATCATCAGCACCAATCGGCTTAATGATAAGTCCTTGAACTTGAAGGGGGTTCATAACAATTCCAAAATCAACAGTTCCTTCTGCAACCATCTTATTTATTTCGTTCGAAGAAGAATTGATGACTTCAAACCCTATAGAAGGTTCTTCTTTATGCATGATTTTCAAAAAGTCACCTAAGACAAATATTCCTACAGAGGGATGACAGCCAATACGAAACTTTAAAGCTGTTTTCTTTCCTTTAATGCGCTCTAAAACTACTAATGCCTCCATGGCATCAGGGAGAAGCTTCTTACCTTGAGGAGTCAGCTTAATGCCGGAACGGCTTCTGATAAAAAGTGGATAGCCTAGTTCTTGCTCAATCTTTTGAATACCAAGTGATAAAGAAGGCTGCGAGATATCAAGCTTCTCCGAAGCCTCTGAAAGAGTCTTTGACTCAGCTGTCGTAATGAAGTTTTCTAAGTCTTTGAACGTTATTCTCATATTGGCTTTTACCTATGTTAGAAATAGTCTTCATAGTATTTATAAATCACCCATCTATTTGTATCAATAACTATCGAAGTACGGAGGATACAAATATGAATCAAATCTCACAAGTTGTTAAAATTCTTAAAGAACAATCTAATCAAGGTAATGATTTATCACTCCTTAATGCCCCTCTACTCCAAAAAATAACGACAAAAATGAGAAACTCTGAAGAGCTAGTTTTCCTATTGCCGGCCTTTCCCGCAAAAAGTCCAAGTCCCTTAAAGACATTGGGTGAGCTTCCAGATCTTGGCGAAGTATTGGCGCTGGAAGGATTACAAAGTATTTGTGCGCAAATATCAAATATCTATAACCCTGGAGCCAAAATAATTATTTGTTCTGATGGAAGAGTCTTTAGTGATGTTGTTAATGTAAGCGATGAAACGATAAATAATTATCAAATAGGTATTGAGAACATCATCAAAGAATTTAACTTCAATCATATTGAGCTTTTTTCCTTAGATGACCTTTATCCTGATTTAAAAAAAGACAAGTTAAGAGAGGTTCTTCTTGAACGTTTCGGAAAAGATATTGATGAAGTCAAATCTCTTGTTTGCGCCAATGAGGAGTACAATAGACTCTTCAATGGTCTTCACAGATTCCTTATTGAAGATGAGCTCGGATTAAATCCTTTACTCACTAAAAACCAAGCGAAGAAAATGACAAAATCTCGCACCTATGAATTGATACGTCGGTCTGATGCTTGGTCTGAACTGATTAACTTTCACTTCCAGGATCATTTAAGACTTTCTATTCACTCCTACCCTGCTCATCATGAGAAATTTGGTATCAAACTCGTAGCAAGTTCCAGTAAGTGGGCAACCCCCTGGCACAATGTAACTGTTAAGATAAAAGATAAGTTTGAATTAATGCACCTTCAAGAGGCACTCAAGTTAAATGCAACTCTAAAAATGCTTAAGGACAAATATGCTTATTTTGAAATCACAGAAGCTTAATGACAAAGAGTTACTCGAGTATGCTCAAAGCTTAAGCCTCGAAGAAGGAGATATTAAAGATAAGCTTCTTCACTGGGACTTTGGACCGTTAATGGAGATGAAGTACGATCCTAAAGCTCAGAACTATCTATTTTCTAAAGAGAAAGTTCCCTTCCATTGGGATGGCGCTTTTTTTAGAGAGCCATTAAAGCTTCTTTTCTACTGTACTGAAAGCAGTACTTCTGGTGGAGAGACTCTCTTCACAAATACAGAAAAGATATGGGAGTCATTACCACAAGAAATAAGAGAAGAATGTCTCAAAGTTACATTATCATACCGAACGGAAAAGAAGGCCCATTACGGTGGCGTTATTCATGTTCCGTTGGTGCAAAAACATCCCACTAGCGGGAAAATGATTTTAAGATTGGCGGAAAGAGTTCATACCCAAATGAATCCCGTCGAACTAGAGATCTCTGGGAGTAAGAGACCCGAAGAACTTTATCAATATCTTAAAAATATGCTTTATCACCCTGACTTTGTTTATGAGCATAAGTGGGAAGAAGGTGACCTTATCGTTGTCGATAATTTTACTTACCTGCATGGAAGAAAAGCTTTAGGAGCTAATGAAAAAAGGTCATTTAAAAGGATTCAAATTTTATGAAAAAAGTAACCCAAAGCGGATTTCCGTTTCTCGATTTTAAGAAGAAAGCTTCTACTCATGAATTTCCAGATGCTTTTAGTAACTACATACGAAGCTTTGGTGAAATCTACTTCTGGGAGAAGGGAAACTTTCATGTCATTACTCGTGCGCATCATGCAAAAGAAGTCCTAACAAGTGACGCCTTTAGTGCAGACCGTAGTTCATTTTTTATTTCGCGAATGCCCCATCTTGACCTTGGGCTTATTCCAGATTTTTTTAGTGTCGTAAAGAAGATGATGGTTATGAGTGATGATCAACAACATCACTCTATGAGAAGACTCGCTTCTGGAGGATTTGAGGATCATATACTAGAGGAGTTTTCGTCAAAATTGGAAAACACTGTTAAGGGACTTGTTCAAAATATCGCAGATAAAGACGAGTTTGATTTTGTTGAAACTATTTCTAAAAAACTTCCCTCCATCATTCTTGCAGACCTTTTTTGCATACCAGAAGACGACCGAGCTAACTTTTTAAATTGGTCGATGACGATGACTGGTTTTTTTGGAGGAGCTTCTCAATACCGCAATGAAGATGGTATTGAAGTTAACAATGCGGCATTGGCCTTGAAAGATTATTTTACAAAACTTATACAAGTAAGAAGAGAACGACCAGATAGCGATTATGTTTCAATGACCTTAAGGTCGCAGAAAGAACTAAAGCTCACTGATGATGAGGTTATCTCGCAATTAATCATGATGCTTGTTGCTGGTATGGCCACTACTACTGATCAGATCAATAACATCACCTACCTTCTGGCGACTCATCCTCTGATACAACAAGAAGTTCGTGACAACTTAGACCTAGTTCCGCAAATGATTGAGGAGTGTAAGCGAATAGATCCTGCAGTAACTTTCATTTTTCGGGTTGCTCGAAAAGATACTACTATTGGTGTACAACCTATTAAGGCCGGAGAGGTCATTTTTATTTCTACCCATGCAATCAACAGAGACCTACCTCAAGAGCAACTTCCTGAAGAAATCAATATACATCGTAGAGGAATGAACTTTGCTTACGGCCATGGCCCTCATTACTGCATAGGCGCAAAACTTGCGAGAATGGAAATGAAGGCCCTTTTTGTAGAATTCCTTAATACGATTCCTGCTTTTACTCTTAGCGAGTCCCATGAATCCGTAAGAGATCACTATTCACTTTCATTTTCTGGATTTAAAAACTTATATATTAAAACGGGACCTATGGGGTAAGATAGCCATATGGAAAATTGGATTGAACTTGATAATCATTTACAGAAAACTTTTGAATTTAAGAGCTTTCTTAAAACTATGAGTTTTGTTAACGCCGTTGCCTGGCTTGCCAATAAGCATAACCATCACCCCCAAATAATTATTGATTTTAATAAATCAACCATTCGAC
>CAYWMU010000144.1:0-219 GCA_964459395.1 uncultured Bacteriovorax sp. | reverse complement strand
TGATGTTGGAAGAAAAGTCACAGATAAAGATCGTCAGCTCGCACAGGCCATTGATCAGTTGTTCTCATAGTCCTGGCCTCCTCCTTGCAATTGTTCCATGTCTTAAATTTATTCACTAGCGAGGGGGACATGCATGAGTATAGACTTTTTTAAAGATAGAGGAACACCTCTAAATAAACAAAACTTCACCTGGAAAGATTTAGTACAAAAACCTATATC
>CAYWMU010000143.1:0-6904 GCA_964459395.1 uncultured Bacteriovorax sp. | reverse complement strand
CCGTTTCTTCTTTATCTGCATTTCCTCCGGCACTTATTATTTTCCTTATTACATGTACGGCCTACCCTTCTTATATTCTGTTTTCTCAGAAACAAGTCTTGTGGAATTACTTAGGACTTTTTTTTCTTCTGAATTTAATCTATCAACTTTTTGCCGGATATCGAATTTATCGATCGATAGTTAAGCAGCAGCGAGAACTTTCAAAGGCCCGTAGAGAACGACAACGGCTCCAAGAGATTATTGATGCCATACCTTCATTAGTTATTATCATCAATACTCAAAAAACCTATGAGATGGTTAACAACTTTCAAGATGGCCTTTTTCAGAAAATGTTTCTTGGTCAGGATTTAGGGGTAGTTCTTCCTCATTCTCCTGTAGAGAAAGCTTTTTTAAATTTTCTTGAATCAAATAAGAGCAGCGAAAGCCTTGAGATTCAGTCCTATGACTTTGGTCCGGAAGACTGGTTTTTAGTTACGATGAATAGGCTTGATTTTGATCGTGGAATTATTTGTAACGTTCTACCTATCACTGATTTTGTTAAAACTAGAAATGAACTGCAAGTTCAGCAAGCTCGAAACGATTACGCCTCAAAACTTATTAGCTTAGGGGAAGTAGCCGCTAATATTACACATGAGTTAGGGAACCCACTTGCTATCATCAGAGGTTGCACAGAGATTTTAAAGTCAGAGTTAACAGAGACAGCATCACCTCTCGTAATAAAAAAAATTAATGACATTGATTCAACTGTCACGAGGATGGGAGGTATCATTAGTGGACTTAAGTCTATCTCTCAGCATCAGGGGCTAGAGCTTAAAAATGTTAAGTTCAAAGATATCATTGAGCCTGTTAAAGAAATTACGGCCGATAAGATTAAAGAGAACAACATTACTCTTATCATAGATAATGAAGATGAGGCAGTTGATTTGTTTTGTGATCAAGTTCAGATTTCACAAGTTCTTTTGAATCTTGTTGGTAATGCCATTGATGCTATAAGCAGGAATGATGAGAAATGGATAAAGATATCATATCGACCAGGACTTGAATGGTGCTCGATTCGAGTTCAAGATTCCGGAAAGATTAGCTCAGAGGAAATCATTCAGAAGATGATGCTACCATTTTTTACAACTCAAAATAATAAAGAGGGAACAGGTTTGGGTCTTTCTTTATCTGAAAAAATAATTAAAGAGCATCAAGGAAGGCTTACTTACTTGAAAGAAGAACCGACAACTACATTTTTAATTAGTTTGCCGAGAATGACTTAATAAAGTCTTTGATTGATTCATCGTAAATAGCTTCCACGGGGGAGTTATTTAAATGAGTCATAATCTCCTCATCAGTTACTCCGGTGAGAGTGGCCCTGGTGCTTGACCTTTTCGGGCCAAACTTATGTCCCTTATTTACCTTCCATCCACTCTTTATCAAGGACTTTCTGATAGAAGAAGAAGCCGAGTAGGTGGAGAGTATACAATCTTGATGAGAAGTCTCTCTAAGTAAGTTAAACCATTCTACTGTCCATAGAGTGGGATTTCTCTTGGGAGAAAAAGCATCTTGAAAGATGGCATGAAATTGAAAAGAACCTGAATTCAAAAAATGCGGAAGTTCAATTCGAGCATCCCCAACAATAATACTTATTTCTACATTTTTAAATTTTGCATGGACAAGTCTGGGTGATATCCAGACTGCTTGTTTTACAATATGATGATCTTGGTACACATCAAGAAACCATTTCACAAGATCTGGATCAATTTCCATTGTTACAAAATGCCAAGGATGATCAAATTCACCTAATGTTTCTAATGTTGTTAGAAAACCAATCCCTAAACCAAAGCCTACTTCCAATATTTGAAATGGAGAGTACTTCGTTAGACGTTCTGAAACTTGGCACCCTTGGAGATAATGGAGCAGAGTTTCTGATTTGGCCCCTGAGGTTGAATGGCAAGCCTCTTTGAAAAGTTCTGAATGAAGGGTGTAGGAGCCATCGTCCGTTTGTATCCATTGATAATTTTGAGAAGGTGTTTTCACGAAAATGCCTTATTAAAGTGGCACTCATTTGTGAGTGTATATAAATTATTTCAAGTAGTTACCATGTATTAAGCTAGTTAAGCGCAATTAACTAAGGGTTTCCGGTTTCTAAGTACATAATACGAGATTGAGGATTAAGTAAAGAAGACTTCTCATTGGGTCGATAAGACTTACGTGATCGAGTAAAGGCTCACTTATGAAAAAACTGATATTTATACTTTGGGTAATGAGTTTGATAGCACCAGCAACTGGTGCTGGAAGCAAAATTGATACGAGTAAGGCCTTTGTATTTACCAGTCAAAGTCGAGAGATCTCTACGGGCTTTGGAGTTTTCCTTCGTCCGGATAATACCTCGAGTGTTGAGACTAGAATGTCTGTTCATGCTGGCCAGAAGAACCAGATAAGAGAAGCAGAATCCGATCCGAATTGCCCTAAAGAAAATCTCACATGTCTCAACATAAGTGATGGGAGCAACCAGTTAGAAAACCTAGATTCTGATTTAAAAGTATGTAATTGCCTTGAAGAACGTTTCAATGTGAGGTCAGTTTCTACAACTGAACTATCAGGGGAAGCATTGGCAGAAAGAGAAAGAAAGATCAATGAGGGAAAACTCATGGCCTCTCTTATGCACTTTGAGAAGATGTTTGCAGGGCGCAGGGATGCTCTTCTGCTAGAGGCTCACTTTATTTCTGACGAGCAAAAAAATCTACTTTCAAAAATTGCTATCACTAAAGAAGCAAAAGAGACTTTGAAAGGTATCATTGAAAGTTATAAAGGCAAGGTTAGTAGAAAGTTCTATCGTGATGCTTGGAGAATGCTTGGTAGTTATAATTATGAAGAAGGTAGAAGCAAAACGACAACAGTTCTCGAGAACTTAAACAGTGAGACAAAAAGAGCTGATTCTTGTTTCCCATTTTCTGAATATCTCAAAATTACGATGATTCCTGAGTCCAGTGCTTTTTGGAAAGACTTACTTGTGAATAAAGAGTTAACTGACTTTCGTTCATGGGACTACTGGGATTTATCCATGAAGTATCGTGAAACGCAAGGAGAAGAGAAAGAAGCTATTAAAGCGAAACTCGATTTTTTAAATAGAAACCCTTCAATCAAAACCCTTTTTAGTTCAAATGATGAGAATTTAAAAAAAGAAGTTTATAAAAAGATTCGTGCTTCATTGGATCCAACCTCAGGTTGTGTGAATTCGAGTTCTTGTAGAGGTCGTTTTTTTTCCAAAGGTGGGAATCTTCAGGAAGCATTGAAGGAATTTCATAATCATCCAGAATTGAAAGAGAATCATTTAGGGCATAGTTATGTAGACTTAATCAAAGAAATTAGCGCCATTGGTGTTTCAAGTTTTAATCCTCCAGGCATTCCTGCTCTTAGGCTTGCCTTCTCTGAAGGGGATGTCCGATACAATCAATGTCATACAAATGCAGATGATGAGTTAGCACCAAAGTGTGCAGAAATATTCAAAAACTACTGTGGAGAAATTAGAAGTCAAGAAGGGCAGTTTCGAGATAATTTTGCAAAAGACAATTCTTATGATGATTCTTGGGTTGACGACTTGGTTGCTGAACCTTCTGAGAATCAAGGCTACTTGGCCTTTCAAGATAAGATGTGTGATAAATTATCAAGAACTCATCTTCTCTCGACAAAAGTTTTCAACTTCAAAACATTCAAGACTGACTACTGTAAGAGTAATAACTGTGAACTTTTAAGTGATGGCGAATTGTTTAAAATATTTATTAAAGATACGAGACCTACAAATAAGTTTTTTAATGAGAATAATGAACTTGTTTCAGGAGCAGAAGATTTTGAACTCATAGCCAAAGCGAGTTCAGAAAATAAAACGTTCGTCGCAGAAGTTGATAGAGACTTCATTAAACAGGTAAATGATTCGGGTAATAAGCTAAAGGCATTTGACACCGCTGTTAATGATAACTTTTCTATATCAGATTTATTGGCAGAGAGTTCTCGGCCTATAAATAAAGATAAAAACAATGAATTCTCCATGAATACAGAAGATTTAGCGAATGATATTCCATTAGAGTATCTTTCCTCTGAATTGATCGACGATAAGAGTTTAACTTCAGAAGGCACTTTAAGCGTCCCAGGGCAATCCTTTTTGAGTAATAATCACTATGTTGAAGATACTGCTATTAGTGACGCCCGAAACGAGCTTGAAGAATTAAAGAAAGAAGAAGCTTCTATACGAAATGAGATAACTCAAGTGAAGACTGATATATCATCCTCATCTTCTAAGGAAGTTAATAATGCTCTTGAGATGAGATTAGAAAATCTTGAAAGACTCCTGGCCGAAAAGGAGAAGTCATCTCAAAGTTATCAGTCCTTAATAAGTAAGCTTATAGATAAGCAGAAAGAATCAAATAAGTCGCTAGATGAGACTGATGACAACGCTGATAAGGTAGAAACAGTGGCCTCTATCATTCCTCAGCGAAAAGTAGTTGCTTCAAATTTAGCTACAAGACCTACTATTGTGAGTGAGGATCATCAATCATCTCAAAGAGCGCCAGCAAGTGTTGAAAACTTTTCAACTTCATCTGCTGCTATGGGTGGAGGAGCAGCATCTCTTGCTCAAACGATGTTTAACTCTTCCGCTTCCCGTGGTGGAGGTAGATTCAATGGTGCCCTTCTATCAAAATATGGAATAATGGTTCAAGAAAATCCCGGCTCCACTGTTAGTGTTGCTCAAGAAGTAGAGGGGACGCACTTTAGCGCAATTGGATCATTCAAAAATGCAAGTGACTTACCATTAGAAGTCTCTCAAAAAGCATTTGAGAGATTCAAAGTTAATGATTTAACGGCATTACAAGAACTTTATAAGGATTCGATTGAAAAACTAGATCAAGATGTTGTTAAAATTTTTGTTTCTTCTGAAGAATCAAATGAAACTCTTGAATTCTATGCCATTAAAGAAGATGGTAAAGTAGTCTTTCAACCTATTCGTAAAACTAAACTCTCAGATCTTCAAAACGCTCTAACACAATATTAGCAATGTCCTGCCTATATCTTAAGGCAGGGCAAATAAGCTATCTCTTTAATATCCCGTGCCTGATTGGTTTCATTCTAATTCTTAAGTAAAATATCTTTAAAGACCTAGTTAACTACTCCGAAGAGAGAAGTATGAAGTATTTGAAACAAGTTGTTTTGCTTACATTGTCTGTTTCGCTAAACGCTCATGCGAATGATTTCGGCTTGAGTAATAGTTTAATTGGTCATTATTCAAATAATCAAGGCACTGGATTTAAAATACCTGTTATTGGGCAAGAACGTTGCCCAATAACAGGAGAGCCTCGAATAAGTTTACCAGTAGAGCAACTAGGTAGTCTTTCACTTGGATCTTGCTTTCCTACTGAAACAGTATCCTTATCAGAAGAGCTTTCACTGGATTTTTTGAAGACTACATTTAGTTTTTCAACTTTAAGCCTCAGCGACAATATCTCTGCTTTTCAAAAACAACGCGATATTTGCAGTTGCGTGAATGGTCGAACTGCATTCAGTGCTGATCTTAGTAAACGTCCTTTAAGTGCCGATGATATTTTGAATTCAGAATCTTATGTATTAGCGCATCTTGAAAATATGATAAATGGCTTCTCTGAGCGGTCCCACTATACCCACAATATGATGATTCTTCATGCACAATCTATGGGTGAAGATACATCGGTAAGTTATGGTTTGAATCAGCCTGTAAATATTAACGAAGATTATAGAAAGCTAGTAAATGATGCTATTCACAAAAACATTAAAGAAAATGTAAAATTAGAAACAAGTAATAAAGAAGAGTTCGAAAAAAAAGTAAATGAGATTATGACGAAATCTCATGAAGAAAAAAAAGGTGATGGTGTATTAAGCTTATTAAGTGGTAGAGAGGTCCAAGGAGAATCTTGTTTGCCTATGAAGCACTACCTCCTTATAAAATCCTTTCCTGAACAAAATGAGTTTTGGAGTGTGTTTGATAAGAACTTCTCAAAAGATGATTGGAATCAATCTAGATTAAAATCAATTCTCTTAACGACAAAAGATGAGCGTGAAAGAAGTATCGTAGAGAGTAAACTTGAATTCTTAGAGAAAAATCCTTTTATTAAATTTGCCCTAAATTCTAGTGATACAGCCGCTGCGAATAGAGTTTACAATACAATGAAAAAAAATATGGGTGGTCTTCCTAAGAACTGTGCTTCATCATTCAAAGGGTGCCATGAACAGTTTGTGGTTGAGAAACTCTCTGAGTATCATAAAGAAATGACTTCGATCTTTAAAGAGCCAGAAATGATGGAACTTATAAAGAAAGAAAGAAACCTAGACGTTGAAAAACATATCGGGGAACTCTTAAGTAACTCACAGGATAAACTAAATATTGAGTCTCTTAATACATGGGCCGCTGCTAGAAATATTGGTTCTGACTTAAACTACTGTGCAATCATGTTATCGGGAAGAGATGTCGTCGAAAAGGCAAGTTTCATGAACCATTTATCGTACGGAGTGAATAACGCTTATACTTCTAGTATGCCCAGCCTAAATGTTTCTCAAGATTACCTTTGCGAAAAGATGGTGACAAACTACTGCATTGAGGCAGGTTCAGGTACAGACTCTATCCTTGCGAGAGGGAGTAACATTGCAGTAATGGAAGGAAACGCTGAAAGGTTGGATGAACTTTATAAAAGAGTTTATTATGAAATGGACTCAAATCCTGAAAATAACTCAGGCTACAATTCATTCTCAAAAGAGATGTGTGAAAATAACTTTAGAATGTATCGAAATCAATCTGTAAATTTCCTGAGTTTTCAAAAATCTTTCTGTACGGATAGATCTAATGAAAGTTTATGTAGCAATAAAGAAAAACTTCTCTACGAGTTTCATAAGT
>CAYWMU010000142.1:0-6978 GCA_964459395.1 uncultured Bacteriovorax sp. | reverse complement strand
TATCAATCTTATAGATCTTTCCAAAGCTTGAATAAGAATATCTCTGAACCACTTGCCCAGCATCATGGAAATCGCTTCTGAATGAATCTAATGAAATTACCGACATATAAAGCTTATCGGCTTCAAAGAATATTGCTTAATGAAGGGATTTTGCAGTTTTTTGGTCAGAGATTCGCCACTGATAAAAAATTAGAAAAAATCTTATTGCGGCCATTCAATTCACAGAAGAAGAAATCTGAGATGCTTTAGTTTGCATGCTTACACGCTCGTCATGCACATGGCAGCCCCCAAGAGCACTGATAAACCACTCGATTTTGCAAGGCCATCTTCTAAAGAATGTAAATTTTTCACTCTGATTTGCTAAACGAGAAAGGTCGGGCAATTTATCCTCCATGACTGAGCAATTTCATAACATGGGACTAGAGCAATTTTTCATTGAGGATGATGACCCTTATGAGGTTAGCTTTAGTGATCTTTTTAAACGAAAAAATCGGCTTTCTCTCACTGAAATCTCTATTCTTTTACAAGCTTCACAAAAAAAGAGGGAGAAGGAGCTTCAAGAGGGCAAACTCAGGTTTCACGAACTCTTAAGAGTTGATCTTTCTGTAATGCCTGCTCATCTCAGAATAATTTTACAAAAGGTATTAGGCCCTCTTACCTCAAAAGAGTTTGAGACAATTAAGCTCATCTTTTTAGAGAATTATTCGGAAGATAGAGCAGCAACAAAGCTTAGAGTGGCGAGGAGAACAGTTCGAGTCTATAAGCAACGGGCCTTAGAAAAAATATTCAATTACCTGCCAGAGCAAGAAACTAATACAGAAAACGTCCACTGGGATTCTCCCCTCATTCTTCCCCTTAACTAATTGTAAATTAAGAAATTTGTCGCCTAAAAAAGGCTCTTTTTTACTATTAGTAGAGAGACATATTTTAGAAAATTTCAACTTTAAGCTTTTTGCTCCCACCCAACAACTACAGATTCACCGTCAAAGCTAAAATTCAAACATCAAATATCTATTTCAAGAGTTTTTGATAATCACATCCACATTCCATCAGGAGTCTTTTTTATGAACGATTCAAAATCATCACATTCGTCAAACTTGAATACAGAAGTGGTAAACGGCCTTAATCAATTTTTCATTGCAATGGGTTTCATCTTTACGATCAACCTTAAAATTCTAATTCAAGGATTACGGGAAATCGAAAGCTTCGCCCAATTTTTAAGGTGGATAATCCCCATTACATTCATGTCTTACGTTATCGTACATTATCAGTGGCATCTTTATTTTTCTCACTGGCTTTCTCCTGATTTTTTCCACCATGAAAGACTTGAGGCCATTTTCTATTTGGGAACACTTAAAAATATTTCTTTGGTTGCAAGCATTTTGGCCTTCATCTGGGTATGGATTTGTGGGGTTGTTCCCACTATTCGCCTAAGAAGCTATCAAAATGCCATCGACTCAATTGGACTCAAAAATGCCAAAGACATTGCTCCCAAAGTGGTTCATGCCAAAAGGCTAGATGCTTACAGAGTATCACTAAAAATCTTGGCTCCAGGAATCGGCATTGAGAAGATCAAAGCAAGGCGTGACGAGCTTCAATCTTCTTTTGAAAAAGACATTGAAGAAATCAATCGTTTTAATAACCCTAAGTATGTAGAGATCATTCTTTCCACTAAATTGTTACCAAATTTCGTCAATTTTTTGCAAGTCTCAAAAAATCTCAACACAAGTGGATCTTTCATTGTTGGGGAATCAAAAAAAGAACTTGTGATCTGTGAGATCGCAAAGCTTCCCCACATGCTTATTGCTGGCACAACGAATGGAGGCAAGTCACACTTTTTCAAACAACTTTTAACTGGAATCCTAAAATCAACTAACCACCTACAAATGTACCTAATTGACATGAAAGGTGGACTTGAGTTTAGAGATTTTGCAACACTTCCCAATGTCAAAGTGGCCAAGACTATCGAGTCCTCTGTTTCAACTCTTAAAAAAGTAAAAAAAGAAATGGATGCTCGTTTTGAATATCTTGAAAAAAATGGCATGCAGCAGATTGACCCTGAAAAACACCCCTTTGATCGCATCCTTATTGGTATTGATGAGGCCTCAGTTTTATACGCTCAAGCACGAAAAGATGATGAAGACTATGATCTCATCAGTGAGGCTAGAAGTCTCACGGAGAAGATCGCAAAACTTGGACGTGCTGCTGCCATCAACTTGATACTTTCAACCCAAAAAGTCTCTAAAGAAAGCATCGACACAAGGATTCAAGAAAATATCACTGGCAGAATGTGCTTCAAAACGGGAACTCCTGAGGGTTCAGTTCGAGTTTTAGGAAATGCAAATGCCTTTCATCTTCCAGTCATTCAGGGAAGAGGTATTTGGCAATTTGGTAATGAAGAATGTGAAGTGCAGGCACCCTACTTGAATACAACTGCCATGCGAGAGATGCTTCAAGCGATCAAGCAAGACTATGAATCAAGAATCAAGACAATGAAACAACAGGGTAAAGAAACTGATACACCTGTAACAATTTCTGCACCAGCTACAACTAAACCATTAACTAAGGAGATGATATTGAATGATAAACAAAACTAAAAAAGGAATTCATATTTCTGAACGTGATGAAAAACTCTTCCGTTATCTTTTTATCAATAAAGTCGCGACTAACCAACATCTCCAATCTGACATTTTTAATCAAGCAAGTAAACAAGCTGTCCACCGCAGACTTGATAAACTCGTCAATGCTGGATTTATTGAAGTCATGTATCTGAGAGGAAATGGTAACAGGTTGGTCTATTCTTTGAGTAAAAAGACCCTTTTAAACTTCATCGGTGGAAAAGAAGAATTAGGTCGATTACAGCGAAAAAGCTCATCAGTGTTTCACGATCTTGGACTTCTTGAAATTAAAAGACAGCTTTCCAACTGTCGCTATGTGGAAAACTACCTAAGCGAAAACGTGCTGGATTCTGGAATTTTTGATGATGAAAGTGACATCAGAGAGATTAGAAAAATTCATCCTGACGCTATTCTCAAAATTGCAATGCCAGATCGTCAATTTTACTTCCCACTAGAATATGAGGCATCAGCTAAGTTTGTCAAAAGATACGACAAGCTGATGGCCAAGTATTACCTAATGGATGAAGTAAAAGCAGTAATTTTCATCTCAAAAAGTATCACTATTCAAAACAAAGTGATGCAAGCGGAGAAGAAAAGATGCAAAGAAGCTTCTGGAAAGTTTTTCTATTGCCTCTATGAAAATGTCATAGAGCTTGGAGAGAAAGCGCAATTTATCAACAATAAAAAGGAGGTGCTCATTATCAACTAAACTATAGGCCTGTTGACCTGTCACCATTGTAAGTGGCTAACAAGAGTCAACGGCCCTTAAAATCCAAGACATTCAGTAAGTATTAAAAATCAAAGAGAAATAATCTCTTTTTATCAATCCCAATTCTTGGGGACTAACTGTGGATACCACAGTTTTATCATTATGGAGTAAATTCTATGCTAACACTTAATTATGGACTTCACGTCCTCTTCACACTCTTATGCCTCCTAAGCGCATCAACCCTCGCCAGCGAAGCAATTAAAATTTTTATCATTGGAAGGATTGAAAGGCTTGAGCTTTTCATTGAAATGCTCAAACAGGAATATGTCTTACGAGAGTTTTCTGATCTGAGTGAGACAATCGAAAATTTGGAATATGCCTGCGATCGTTCAGACGAGATTCACTACAAAGAAAGTGAAATCAAAAGATTTAAAAAGAAACTCATTCCTTTTCTTTTCATCTTTTTATTCTCATTTATTGGGATGGGTCTTACTGACTCACCAGAAAATGTGCAACAACGCCAAGCAATTTTAATGGAGAAATTAAAATGAGTTCTCTAACTAAAATTATTGAATCACTTAGGAAAGTAATGAGTGACAATTTCTGGGGTGAAGTAGTGATTAAGTTTAAAAACGGACGTCCCGTATTAGTCACGACTATCTCACAAACAAAAATCGACTAGGAGATTTTAAAAATGATAATACTGGCGGTCAGTAGGAAGTACCACGTCCGCCTCCTTTTTTGGAGGCGACTATGCTTACACCTACTACAGAGAGAGAAACCTATACCGAAAATCATTGCTGGCAATATGAGATTAGAAAACAAAATCTCACAGCAGACCTAAATGAATCAAAACTTACTTATGAAGAAGTAAGCTCCCTTAAAATATCAGACTTCACTTTTTCTCATGTGTCTAAAGAAGATAACGAAAACTGTCAAATGATAAAAGAATTTATCACAAGACACGAATGGCTGGGCACTATGCCCCATCGCCCCACTCATCGCTTTATTGCCACTTATAAAAATAAGCTGGCCGGCGTGGTGGTGATGAGTACACCCAATGCCTTTTCACTTCTTTTGGGTAAAGAAAATCGAGATAAAGAAAAGTTGATCTCAAGGGGAGCTTGCATTTCTTGGAGTCCCAAAAATCTGGCATCCGCACTTATCATGTATTCGATAAAGTGGATGGTTCAAAACACAGAATTTCGCTACTTCACTGCTTACAGCGATACCGAGGCAAAAGAGTTGGGCACAATTTATCAGGCCTGTAACTTCACCTATCTTGGTAAAAATAGCGGAGCACGTGCCAAATACTTTGACCCTAAAGAACCTGAAAAGGGATGGTTTACGGATAGAGTATTTCGCCATGTTCGTTATTATAAACGCTATGCCAGTGAACTTGGGATTTCTTGGCAGACTCATTGGAACACTCGCCACTCTATGCTTTGGGAAAATGTCCCACCACTTATTGAAATTGAGCTAAAGAGAATGGCGAGAGTTCACCAATCCAGATGTTACAAGAAGAAGATTTCCAGAAAACATAAGTATGCCTATGTCCTAGGCAAGGATAAAAGGGAGACAAAAAATCTTCGCTCCCTTCTATTTTCCTTAAATCCAAAGTTTTTAAATCTAACCTATCCAAAACAACGAGGTAACTAATGATTACAGAGCAAAATAACACGGCCGTTCAAAATGACGGCCACTTGACTGAACAAAATAGTCCGCGTAGGCCGCATGGACAAGGAGAAATAGTTAGAAAACGCTATCTTTCGGCCAAAGAACTATCAGAGGAATATCAGATGAGCCTTAGAGTGATTTATTCACTCATCAAACGAGAAGTTGATTTTCCTTTTGTGAACATGGGACTTAAAAAGAAGTACATGATTGATCGTGAGGCCTTTGAAACATGGCTCTTTAAGCGAACCTATCAGGAGCAAAAAAATTATTTACGGATTCCAGATATTCACGAACTAACAAATAACAGGAGGTAAAAATTATGAAAAATTTTACTGTTAAAATCCACACGCTTCAAAATGGGAGCTATCAAACTGATTACGTTTGTCCTATGGACAAGCGAAGAAAGAGAAGAACCTTTAAAATCAAAAAGGATGCAGTCGAATATAAAAACAAATTAGAAGTTAAGTTCCATCAAAAGGATATGTCCTACTTCCTTGAGTTGCCCATCGGGCAGCTCATTGAGTATCACTTGAAAAGATGCCCTGAAAGTAAATTAACTCAAAGGGGTGTCCCTTTTCGTGACTTTTATGAAACTTTCTCAAGGTATAAGCTCTATGAGATCAATACCACAAAATTGAGAGAATGGTTTGAAGCATTGAAAATCAAGTATGACTATTCAGAAAAGTCACTTCATGCCACTAAAATATGCCTTACTCACTTTTTTAGATTCTTGATTGAAGAAGAAATTATGGCCAGCAATCCCTTGAAGCCGATTGTCTTTAAAAAGCGAGTTGCCCCTAAACGACCAAGGATTTATTTCTCAAAGGAAGAAATCAGAGAAATTCTTGAAAAGGCAAAAGAGTGGAGTAAAAAAGATCACTATACCGATTATTTTTATCCCTTCCTCTATACTCTCGTGCAAACAGGTGCCCGTCGAGGAGAAATTTTAAAGCTTAAATGGCGTGATGTGGACTTCAAGCTTAATTCTATTACTTTTAGAGATACTAAGGTGCATGATGACCGCTCTATTATTATGTCTAAAGGGCTTCGTGAGGTTATAGAGTCACTTCCACACCTAGGAGAGCATATCTTCACCAAAGAAGATGGGATGCCTTTGGAAGCGAATATGCCAAGCCGCCATCTTGTCCTCTTTAGAAATGATCACCTTATGCTAGGGTATAAAAAAGATTGGGGATTTCACTCGCTCAGACATTCCTTTGCCTATAACTATCTTAAGCGTGGTGGAAGTATGTATCAGCTTCAGGCCATCCTTGGACATTACAACATCACTTCAACCGTTAATACCTACGGAAGAATTAAAGCAAGTGATGATGAAATGCCATCGCCTTATGATTTTTAAATTGGACTAATTTTTTCAATTTTTTGCCGCAGAATGGACAATCAAACTGCGGCCTTTTTTGACTTTCTCGAAATTTTCTTATCCCTCAACCACTTGCAAATTTTATTAAATTTTTACTATTTGCGGCCACTTCACAAGGTGGCCGCATTTCATGTAGGCCGCATAGATATAACAACACTATCTAAAGGCAAAGGCATGAAGATCAAGGCAAAAATTTACAGGAAGTCAGCGACAGGAAAATGGACACTTAATTATATTGAATCAAAGATGGGAAAAAGAGTCAGAAAGAGCTTTAGCACCAAACGCGCTGCTAGTGTTTATCTTAATGAGCTTCACAACTCTCTCATCCAGACAAAAAGGAATCGAGACCAGAATATAGTCAAATTAGGCCCTATTATTGATTCATATATTAAGAAGTACCCAGAATCATCTTTTTTAAAGGTTAAACTTTATCTCGATCTGTTTCGTAAAAAATTTGACAACGAAAATCCTAAAAAGATCACGTCCACAGTCCTGCAAGAATGGCTTATCGAAATTCGCAAAGAGTATAACTTTTCAATAAAAACACTTGGAAGTATGAAAGGGCAGCTACAAGTCATATTTTCCTATATGAG
>CAYWMU010000141.1:5767-7046 GCA_964459395.1 uncultured Bacteriovorax sp. | reverse complement strand
ACTTCAGCATTGGTTCTCTTCTTAAGGCCAAGACGGATGTAGACATCATTTCTTGCAGCATTTTCTGATCTACCGAAAACATTCATCACTCGAGGCCACCAAAGATTTAAACGCTCTTGAAGGAATGGTTTTGTTTCAGGGTTTTCAGCAAGACCTTTAACTGTCTTATCCCCGTGAGCAAGGTGCATGTGCTCTTCCTTACAAATGGTACCAATGGCATTCTTCCAAGGAATAAAACTTGAATCGAGAGTATCTTCAAGCTGGTGACCAGCAGCTCTATCCATAAGGAAGTTGAAAAGACAGAAATCTTCCCAATAAGTAATAGGGTAGTAGAAGATATTTACGCGCTTATCTTTTTTCACGCGAGAGAAACCGATGTTAGCAAGATCATCAGGAATTCTCCAATCAAAGTCATGGGCAAGCATATGGTCATGTGTTTTCTCTCCTAGGTCATCTAGGATTTTGTAAATAACATGAGCGTGTCTCATTTCATCTTTAACAATTTGGGCCACAAGAACTCTTTCATGAGCATTGGGAGCCTTTGCAATCCAAGGCATGTAACCAAGACCACCAGCATATTCAGAATCGGCCTGCATCCAAAGAAGGTTTAAAAGATTCTTTCTGTAGATCTCTGGCATATCAGAGTTAGCATCAAATGTTTTACCATTTTTAATTTCTTCAAAAAGGGCAAGATCTTGTTCTGTGTATTGATTCATAAAGACTCCTTATCGTCCTAAAAAGTTTGGTTTTCTTTTTTCTAAGAAAGCGCGAACACCTTCTTTATAATCTTCACTGAAACCAAGAAAACGTTGTGTGAATTTTTCTTGTTCAAGTGTCTGGTTAAAATCGAGATCCATAGCGGCCTTTAAATTTTTCTTCACCATTTTAACTGCGAGAGGCGCCAGTGCATTGATTTGTGTCGCCATTTGAATGGCCGTCTCAAGTGGAGTAGGAGAGATCTCATTAATAAAATTATAGCTAAGCATCTCTTCTGATAGGAGAGGTTTTCCCATCAGAGCAAACTCTAATGCTTTTGAGTATCCTAAGTTTTTTGTGAGGTGACTTGAAAGCCCAGCATCGGGAGCAAGACCAATCTGAGTAAAGCCACTGATGAATTTTACTTGTGGCATAGCAATTTTGATATCGCAGTTAAGGGCCATGGAAAGACCTGCTCCGGCACATACACCGTTGATAGCAGCAATCACAAGTTTCTCTGAATTTCTAATGGCATTCATTAAAGGATTCCACTCTTCTTCAAGAGTTTTTCCTAGATCAACCT
>CAYWMU010000141.1:0-5757 GCA_964459395.1 uncultured Bacteriovorax sp. | reverse complement strand
CCTTTTGGTTAGGATCGTTTACCGTTCTGTCATTTAAATCCTGTCCTGAACAAAAAGCTTTTCCTTTCGCTGTTAAAATAATTGAGCGAACTTCCTGATCCTTATTGGCCTCTCGAATGGCCTTGATGATCTCAAACTTTGAATCTCTGTTGAGAGCATTGTAAACAGCCTCACGATTGATCGTGATAATGCATGTTTGATTTTCATTTTTAACTTCAATGTACTCAAACATTTTATTCTCCCTTATATTCAGGAATTCGTTTTTCTAGAAAGGCACTCATTCCTTCTTTTTGATCCTTAGAAGCAAAAGTGAGGTAGAAGTTTCTACGTTCAAATTCAAGGGCTTCTTTTAGTGGCATCTCAAAAGCGGCATTGACTGCTTCTTTAGCAAGTTTCACAGCAATGGGGGCCTTGTTAGCAATTATTTTTGCTACTTCAAAAGTTTCATTTAAAAGTGCTTCGCTTGGAACGACCTTAGCAACGAGACCATCGTTATAGGCCTCCTCTGCGCTCATCATTTTTCCAGTTAACACTTGAAACATGGCCTTTGATTTTCCAATGGCGCGAGTGAGGCGCTGAGTTCCTCCAGCACCAGGAATAGTTCCAATATTAATTTCAGGTTGTCCAAATTGGGCAGAAGCACCAGCAATAATAAAATCACAACTCATGGCCAACTCACAACCGGCACCTAGGGCAAAGCCATTAACGGCCGCAATAACTGGTTTAGTAATGAGGCTTAGTTGTTTCCACATTCTTAAACGCTTATCACTTATTTGATCAATTGGAGTGGCCTTAAGCATTTGAGCAATGTCTGCACCGGCCGCAAAGGCACGATCGTTACCAGTTAGTATAATGACTCGAGTAGAGGGATCATCCTCAAGTGAGAAAAAAGCATCGAGAAGTTCAGCAATAAGATCTGTAGAAAGGGCGTTAAGAACCTGAGGTCTATTAAGTTGCACTAAGGCAATATGCTCATGATTTTGATAGTTTCGTTCAACTAGAATGTTTTGATACTTAGTCGTCATTTCTTTCCCGTAAATACTTATTCAATTGAGCATAAACGGTAGCTGTTTTGAGAGTGAGATGTCAAAAGAAGATCGACTAAAAAGGGCCTAAAAAGGCCCTTATTTTATAGATATCCTCTTCTTTGCTGATCTCTTTCAATTGCATCAAAAAGTGCTTGGAAATTTCCATTTCCAAAGCCCCAGTGATTCTTTCTTTGAATAAATTCAAAGAATAGGGGGCCAATAGCATTTTGTGAAAAGATTTGAAGGAGATAGCCCTGCTCGTCTCCATCAACAAGGAGCTTTAACTCTTCTAAAGTATTAAGATCTTCTTCAACTTTGAATGGGCGACTTGGTATACCCTCGTAATAGGTTGAAGGGGTATCTAAAAACTCAAGGCCACGAGTACGTAATTCACCGATAGTAGAAATGATATCAGGAGTCATAAGGGCGATGTGTTGAACGCCAGGACCCTTGTGTAAATCAAGAAACTCTTGAATTTGAGATTTTCCACCTTCTTTCTCAGGCTGATTAATTGGAATAATAATTGAGTTATCGGCCAATTGAACTACTTTAGAGTTAAGTCCAGTTTTAGCACCTTTGATATCAAAGTAGCGAGTTTCAACAAAACCATAAGTGCGTTTATAAAACTCCACCCAGTGATCCATCTCACCCATAGGGACATTATTGGTGAGGTGATCAATTCTTGAAACGCGAGTTTTTAATGGACGTGCTTCAGGGTCATTCTCCTGAACTTTGAAACCAGGGCGAAATTGATTAATAGGTCTTTCAACAAATTCGTTAAGAACGTCACCGAAACCTTGAATAGCAGCAGTTTTAGTAATTCCTGCTTCGGTTTCTTCGATTTTTAAATCAGTAACGAGTTTAGCACCGTTTTTTAGAGTGACTTCCAGTGCTTTCTCAACACTCTCAACACTAAAAGAAATTTTACTGACACCTTCACCATGTTTTTGGAAATATTGACGAGAAAGGGCCTTCTCATCATTTGAACCTTTCACAAGAAAACGGATTTGTCCTTGAGTATATAAAACAGCATCATCAGTTTTTGCTGTTTGAGCAAAACCCATATTATTAAATAATTTAACAGTAGGGCTTGAAAGATTATCAACCGTGAATTCCAGGTGATCAATGCTCTTCAGTCCAGCAGGATTCTGTGTCATAAAAACTCCTCTTAAAAGTAGTATGACTCATCTTGAAATAAAGGGGGAGACTTTGTCAAAATCTTACTATTTATGCTTTCGAGTTGCCTTCTTCTTTTTACCATGGGCCGGTTGGGGAAGGATAAAGCAATCATCAAAGGTAATAGGATGAAAATAATCAGCTTCTTCCATAAGAACTTGGGCCGTGGTGGATTCAACAGCACAAATTTCTACTCGTACACCTTCAGATTTTAAGTGACGAACCAACTCTACATAATCAGAGTCTCCAGAAAGGATAATAATAGCGTCAACTTTACTAGCAAGCTGAGTGGCATTAATGGAAAGAGGAATATCAGCAGACTTATGGCAGGGCCGTACAGAGCCAAAGTAATTACTATGAAGGCGATCTGCAAGCTTAGAAGAAATATTCTTTCCTTCTCTAAAGTAAATAAGTCTATTGAGTCCACGAGTTCTCAGCAACTTGGGGATGAGAACATCAAAGTTTATCATGATGTGTGAGTTTTCGTACTCTGACTCTAAGGATCTTTCAATATTATTGCCGTCAACCAAAATGGCCACGGTTTGAGCAATTAAGATGTTTTCTCTTTCTTCCATTTTTTTATCCATATCGTTATGCTATTTGTGAATCAAATAACTTGTATTTTTAGGATGACAATGAGCTACAAAATTTTGAATGGCAACGAATTACTTATTCAGGGAGCAATGGAAGCAGGCTTCGAGCTCTACACCGGCTATCCTGGTTCTCCTCTTGCCGACTTCTTTAACATTCTTTTTGAAAGTAGGGAAGAACTTGCGCAGAAAGGGATTAAGGTTGTCCTTGCTAACTCTGAGGCGAATGCTGCTGCCATGGCCAGTGGTGCTAAGCTTGCGGGACAAAATGTTTTAGTGGCCATGAAGTCAATGGGGCTTCACGTAGCGAGTGATGCATTATCTGTTGGAAACTTCGCTAATCCTGGACCTTCAGGTGTCGTTGTTGCGGTGGGAGATGACCCTTGGTCTATCTCAACTTCAACTCCTGCAGATTCGAGATACCTTTTTAAACATCTTCATATGCCTTTCTTAGAACCGGCGACACCCCAAGAATTAAAAGATTGGATTAAGCACGCTCTTTGGTTATCTCAACAATCAAGTGTGTATGCTGGCCTTCTTCTAACAACAAATCTTGCAGAGGGTGGGGGGCGTGTTGAAGTCGGAGAGTTTAAAGAAGTAAATAAGGAACTTAAAACTCTAGATCCTTCAACATTTAATCTCTCAAGTAATGTAATGGTGCCACCGAACTCACTTCTCGCTGATAAAGAGATGATCAGTAATCGTTTCCCTAAGGTCATCAAAGCCTTGAGAGAATTAAATCTTGATCAAGAATTTGGGAATGACTCTTCAAAGATTGGAATAGTGAGTGCAGGTGCTGTTTTTGAAACGTTAAAACAGGTACTGGAAGACTCAGACCTTATTAACGAAGTCAGTCTTTATAAAGTTGGTTGTTCATACCCGTTAGTAGAGGATCGTCTCCTTCCTTTCTTAAAATCAAAAGAAGCTATTATTGTAGTTGAAGAGAAAAGAGGTTTCTTAGAAGGAGAAATTAAAACACTTCTGGCTTCTCATGAGCTCTCTCTTAAAGTCATTGGTAAAAAATTCTCTGAGACGGTGGAAGGTTTTTCGGCTTGGGGAGGATTAAGCTACGATGAAGTTTATAAGAAATTAAATCTGGCACTCGATGTTCTTGCTTTTAAGAAAGCAGACTGTCAGGAACAAGTGGCAAATTTAAATATAGAAGTTGCTAAACGCCTTCCAACTTTCTGCCCTGGTTGTCCGCACCGTGAAACTCTCTCCATCATGAAAGATGTTAGGTCGGTTCTTAAAGACAAGAATATTAATCTCATCTCTCATGGAGATGTCGGTTGTTATTCATTGTCATTTCTTGAACCTTTCAAAGAAATGCATGATCTCTCCGCAATGGGGCAAGGTGGTGCCTTAGGTGCAGGAACAGATATATTCACAACGAACCCGTCCGTGGTCTTAATGGGAGATTCAACTTTTTTCCATTCAGGACTTACGGCCATCTCTAACTCTGTTCAGTTAGGACATAACATTACCTATATCCTTCTTGATAACGACAACACCGCTATGACCGGTCACCAGGTCACTCCTCGAACGGGAACGAGTGTTGATGGAAGTGCTCGACCTCGTCAGAATATGCTTGATGTGGTGAAAACTCTTCGGGTAAGTGAAGCTTTAGAAGTTAACCCTTCAGATCGATACTTCTATAAAAACCTTCTGACCGATATGGTTCTTAGAGAAGGTGTGAAGGTTATTGTTTCAAATAAAGAGTGCGGGCTTACTTTCCATGGTCGAAAGAAGCGCGAAGAACGTGAACTCTTTAAGAACGGTACTCAGAAAAAACGTGAGTTCTATCAGATCAACACTCTTGCCTGTGAAGACTGTCGTGAGTGTGTGGAGATGACTGGGTGTCCAGGGCTCTCACAAACTTTCGATGCTTATGGACCGAAGGTGATGATTGATCCACAAATTTGTGTATCCGATTCTTATTGCACCAAAATTAAGGCCTGTCCAAGTTTTGAGTTAGTAGAAGTGAGTGATTATCATCCTACAAAGTATAAAGAAGCAAACTCCATTGAGATGAAGGAAGTCGCTTTGCCGGAAATGAGAAAAGATCTGGCCCATATTGCTGATAACAATCCTTTCCGTGCCATTGTGATTGGTGTTGGAGGTTCAGGGGTCACGACCATCTCCCGCGTCTTAGCTGAAGCGAGTACTCATATGGGGGGAAGAGATGATTTAGATTTTAAGTTCGTTGACCAGAAAGGACTTGCTCAAAGAAATGGTTCGGTAATGAGTCACGTCTCCATTTATCCAAAGTCAAAGTCACATGGCCCAATGATTCCTCTTAAAAAAGCTGATGTTGTGCTCTCTCCTGATCTTCTAGAAGGAGCAAGAGCAGTAGAGTATCTTTCTTCAGAAGGTATCCTTATTTGTGATTCTGAGTATCAGATTCCTTTATCCATTCTTCTTGATCGTGGGATTGAAAAAGATGTGTTGAGTGAAGAAATGCTTCGCGCACAACTTCAAGAAAAACTAGGCGAGCGAGTTATACTTGCACCGATGAAGAAATTATCTCAACACTTCCTAGGGCGTCCAGTTTATGCCTCGGCCATGGTGCTGGGACTTGCATTTCAAAAAGGACTTCTACCATTCAACTTAAGTGATCTTGAAGGAGCTTTCAAAAGGGCCACTCCGAGAGCGGAGTTTGAAAATAACTGGAAAGCTTTTCAGATGGGTCGCATGTATATCGAGTCACCTATCGAAATTGAAGAGAAGGAAAACTCTTCTCGTGAACTCATTATTGAGAGCTTGAAAATGGTTCGGTACCCATGGCAGAGTGAGAATAAATTTGAAATTTTATTCTCTGCTTATGAATCACTTTTTAAAGAAAAATTCTCTGAAATTGATGAAGAGCATTTAAGACGCTACCTTCATGACATTATTGTTTTTGACCAAGGAAAGCACCTCGCAAGTTTTTACCAAACGTCCCTTGAGCTTAAAAAAATCTATGA
>CAYWMU010000140.1:0-7062 GCA_964459395.1 uncultured Bacteriovorax sp. | reverse complement strand
ACCCTCGCACTTAATAGCCTACTATTTATTATTTAAAGCTTATACAGGAAAGATTATTCAAAAGAAGATGACTCACTTTTCATAGTAGAAAAAGTGTCCAAAAAGCACGACGTACTTTTTGGACACTGGGGATTTTGAGGACAAGCAAAATACTTACTACAACAACACGTTTTCTTTTTCTGAATTCAAACTCTTCTCAACAATTAACTCATGCTCTGTCTTAACAGCAACTCCTCTGTTCCACCCTTTAAACATAACAGTTTTCGAACCAGGAACACCTTCCAGAAATAACTGAGCTGCCTCCATTGGATTCATTACTAATTTCTCTGGATAAATATTCATAAAATTTCGATCCGAAGAGAATGTATGATTAACTGCCTCTACTGTTATTCCTTTATGCTTCAAAGTAATAACCCTATGTTCTCTTAAAAAAGTCTCTACCATTCTTGGCATTGGGTCATAGGCAATTGGAGAAGCAACTAAAATGGGAACAATAGCGCTATTAATACCATCTGAAATATGAAGTTCTACTGAACCCGCTGTGTGAATATCTCCAGAGAGAATTGTATAATTCACTCCCCTAGAAGCTCCTTCTAAAATCACTTCAAGCAACTCGAATAAAAAGTCCTTATTTGGTTCTGAACTTAAAGCGTCTGTGAAATCGTCTTCAAATCCTGCCAGAGAGTCTAAGCCGTTCTCTATTTGACTTCTCATTTCTTCCGGCAACATTCTTGCTAGTCCTGTTTTCAATAGAGGGACTATTGCTATTCCTCCTCGTATCATTGCTTCTGTTGGTATTGAATTTCTAACCGGAACAACAGGAATGACAATCATTACATTCTTATGAGGGAGTTTTCGTATCGTATTCCAAAGCACCATTTTAGAATCTTCCTCTTGGACCATTTTTTTCCTAGAGTTCTTTTCTGTTCGTAGGTCAAGAGCTACAAGGGCCGTTTTTCCTAAATCGAGTAAGAATGTGAACGCTTGATTTTCTTTTTTCAAAAGTGGCTCAGGGTTACGAGAAGCCTGTAAGAAAGAGAATAATTCTTTTTGAACTCCAGAAAAGTACTTCCAGCTTTCATTGAACTCACTTGTTTGCCCTACGTAAAATTCATCCCTATCACCATTAGCACCATCAGTTATATCGTGATCATCTAACATGGCCACCGAAGGAACCTGCGCCATCACCTTCCTATAAGAAATATGCTCCCAATGCTTCAAGGCATTCTCTAAAGAGGCTTTCTTGAATTCAATAATATTCTCTGAAGTGACACTACCTAACCACTTTTCTTCTAAAGCGTCTTGGTAGTACTGATCCCCTCCTAAAATAAGCAATTTGGGAGTAATGAAACCTGTGCTGATTTCATTATGTAGACGATCCCACATATCCCATCTCTTTTCTTCATCCTTAAAAAAGTATGGGCCATTACAACTCATGCTAATAACAGAGTCATTCTCATCAATTTCGGACCAATGAGTGAACAAGAGATCACTCTCTTTAAGACCATAGCCTAGATCTAGACTTTGCCCATCCACTGTAAATCGATAAGAGTAAGTCATCCCTTCAACAAGGTTATCAAACTCAAATTGATACAATCTAATAATATCATCTCTTACATGCGCCTCTTGCTTATCCTGAAAAGGAGCAGAGGATAAGATACATTCAATTTTACTTATCTCGGGATGATAAGGGGCCAAGAGATTAATCTTGATATTCCCGTTCTCTGATTTTCCGAGAAAGACGTGAACAAGTTTTTTTTCAAATAGGTTCTGTGGTTGTGGAAGTTGTTTTGACATAATTCTCTCCTAGAATGTGTGTGTCTAATTTAATTCTAGGATGCATAAAGTCGGGACAAAAGCAGTTTTAGCGGATGTTTGAAGATGTTGGCCTTTTGACATGCGGAACACTATATCTAGTACCCGATCATCAGTTTGAAGCTTGATACCCTATATATAGGCCCGGGTATTACCCCTGAAAGTTAATTGATGTGTGTGAAATATCTATTGAGAGTTGCTTTATACAAGTTCGCAAGCAAACTTGCTTGAATAGCAAGCAGGAAATAAGTAATGAAAGTAAACACTAACCATATACCATTTATATCAGTGTCGTTTATTTTTAGATCTCGTGAGCTATTTGTTAAGTTCTTTTCAAAAATAAATTGGAAAATATCCTTATTACTGATTTCGAAAACATTGTTTTTATACATTGGTTCAAACCAATTAAAGGCCGACCTTATAAAGTTAAACTGAGCTGTCTGAAATATTTCTTCATTTGTTCTATTTAGTGAATTGTATTTTTTCCCTGAACGCACTTCTTTAACTACATCTCGAGCGAATGTATTCGAAAGATGAATAATATCGCTCAAAGAAGGTTCGGTTAGTTCGAATAAGTAAGAAATTGCATTTGAACCAAAATAAACGTCTTCATTTTCCAGTTCAATTACTTTAATTTTATCTGCTTTTCCAATAACGCCTATAACTGCATTCCCTTCTCCATACATAGGTTTAACCTTATTCCGAAAGATGATATTTGAGTAATAATTAGTTGGAAGGTGCAAAATTCTATTTATAGTAGAACTATCAATCAACTTGAAATGATTTGGCGATTTGAATAAATTAAGTTCTTTAACAATTTTAGAGTCAAGCTCTCTAATATCCGTATGGTAACCTAATAAACTTTTATTTCGTGCTAAATACTGAAATTGCCATAATACAATTAAACAAAGAATTGTTACAGGCAGAGTAATAAAAAAAACTTGTTTTACTCGACTATCAAAATATATCTTTTTCCCCAAATAAAAGCCTAGGAGGTAGTAGCTAACTAATGCAAAGAGAACATATTGGTTCGCCACAATTTCCCATTTACCTGCAAGAAAGCTTCCCAGCATGATCGGGAACAAAATTTTGGTATCCTTCAAATTGAACTCAAGTTTAAATTTCCAAAATTTTAGTTTCATATAAATCTTCCCTGAATGAACTTATCACTAAACCTAATCCTCACTTTCAGGATAAATAGAATCATCCATACGCTCATATATCGAAGAATCGCGAATCTTTTGAATTTCTTCTTCACTGGAACCAAAGTCATACTCCTTGATCTCTATCTTATTGTTAGAATGAGAAATAATCTCTGAAAGCCATCCCGTGTCTAACTTAGACTTAATACCCTTGCGAACATAGAGGATTCTTTTCTGTACAACAAATGAACTATCCTTTAAGAAAAGATCTGATGAAATCAATTTTAGAACGTCGGTCTTCATTTTTCTTGCAGGCCCTGCTTTTAACTTATCTACTCCTCCACCAAGAGCTATCTCTACAATAATCAGATTCTTTCCGTTTAGAAATACTCCATCAAACTGAGTCTTGCTAAAATAGTTCTTCACATCTTTTTCATCAACTTTTTCAAAAGACTGCGGAGCTAAATCACTAGCGATTGCTGTCAAAACTTCAATCTCATACTTTTTTAAATCACTAGAATTCATCAATTCTCCTAAGAAGCCATCAAGTTTTCTTAAACAACTAATGAAGCTTTAAACTCATCAAACTCTTTTAAGACTCATAAGTACGCCGTACCTTTGGGCCTAATCCTTAATCATCTTCCAAATACCATAGCCAATACCAATAGTTAAAAGAGCTGCTCCACTAGCTAGGATAACAGTACCAAGAGCAATACCCCCGCCTCCAGCTGCAATCGCACCACCTCCGAACCAAGCAGTTGTTGCGTTTGTAGCAGCAACACCAGAGAGTGTTCCAATGGCAGTTCCCGTAGATGCCGTCCCTAACGATCCAACAGTAGCATAAGCTCCTGCCGTAACCGCTGCTCCACCAGCTGCACCACCCACCGCGCTTTTGGCCCCTTTTGCCAGTAACTTTTTATCTTGTTCGTCCATTTTCCCTCCCACTTATTAGCAGTTAGACTCAGGCTTAATCTGTCGGGACAAATGTTAAAAAAATTAGATTAATTTCCTCATAAAGAGGTTGGAACGGTAAGTATCTTGATTGATGTTGGTTCAAATAGATTGCAGCCCTTAATCCACTGTTGCAACAGCAACAGCGATTAGACTCAGAATAAAAAGAGGAGTTAACCACACAGGAGATGGCTTTTTTAAGCAAAAATGTTTTCGAGAGGCAAAGAAGGCGTAATAAACAAAATTTCTGAAAGACTCGATGAGCCCTAGCTTGAAGTAAGTTCTATACATTTTCCACTGGATGCAGGCCATATGGAGCTTATTTTTAGAAATCGAGTTTTGCGATCCTTTTCTATAATAGCTGAGAGTCATGCTTAAATTGTGGCAACCATTGAGTTTTTTAATAAGCCCATGCCAAAAGACCCAATCTTGGCGTCTGCGGAGGTTTACATCGAAACGGTGATTACCGATGGCAGATTTCTTTACCATTACGGAAGAAGTGCCCAGAGGATTGTGAATACTGATTCGATCAATATCCACAACTTTAGGAAGCTTCATCGTTTTAAGATATTTTCCATCATCGCAAATAAGCGTGTAATCATGGCAGCTCATGCCGATATTAAGCCCGAGCATGAATTCTAACTGTTTTGTGAGTTTTTGGGGAAGCCAGAGGTCGTCAGAATCGAGGAAGGCAATGTACTCTCCAGCTGCTAATTCTAGACCCTTATTACGGCAAACTGAAGGTCCAGAGTTTGCAGATAATCTAAAAGGCTTAACTCTTCCATCATTTTTAGCAATCGAGATCAATTCTCCCCAAGAGTTATCATTAGAACAATCATCTACTACGATCCATTCCCAATTTCCATGAGTTTGGGCAACGAGCGACCCGTAAGTATCTCTTAGATACTTCTCGGCCATAAAACATGGAGAGACAATGGATATTAACATGCGTAAAATGATAGGTAGAGAAAGTGAGAGTGTAAAAGCAATTTTACAAAATTTTGATATAAAAAGATCATCTAAATATTAGAAAGCGACTTAACTTACTCAACTATAAATAAACTAATAAAGAATTTAAATGCATAAACCATTCGTAAGTATTGTTTGTCCTATCTACAACAGTGAGAAGTACGTTGACACTCTAATAAAATCTCTTCTAGACCAAGACTATGGCGAAGAAAACTACGAAATCCTTGTCGTTGACAACAATTCATCTGACTCGACTCTCGACAAGTTAAAAAATTATCCAATAATCATTTATAGTGAAAACACAATTAAGTCATCATACGCCGCGCGCAACTTAGGTATACTTAAGGCTAAAGGCGAGATCATTGCTCTTATCGATGCAGACTGTATAGCTGATAGTCGATGGCTATCTCAAGGAGTCAGTAAAGTTCTTGAAGGCTATGATTTAGTTTCTGGTAAGGTTGAATTTTATTTCAAAAACCCAACTGATCCCTGGGAGTTATTTGATTCAATCTTTCATATGAACAACGAAGAAAATTATAAAAAAGGTAGGGCAACTACTGCTAACTTATTTATTAAGAAAAGTGTATTTCTAAACATCGGACTGTTCAATGGCTTTGCGAAGTCAGGAGAAGATTTCCGGTGGACTAAAAAAGCTACTAATCTAGGATACAGCCTATATTACCATACACACACAATTGTCAAACATCCAACGAGGAATAGGGAGGAATCAATAAAAAAAGCAGAAAGGATTGCCGTTGGATTTCAGACTAGTTATAAGTCCACTTTTTTAAGTAACTTTAAGAGAACTGCTTTAGTGTCATACATTATTATAAATTTACTTCCGGTAAAAAAAGTTTGCCAAGTTTTCCGCGCTTCGAATTTGAAGTTTTCACAAAAGTCCGAAGTCTTGAAAGTGCTACTGACAATAGGTGCTTACAAAATCAGAGCACTTACTAAAGCCTGGCTTTGAAGATCAACTTTCAAAAAGTAAAATCTTAATATAAAAATCTAAAGCTTACTTTCCATCCATTTGAGGATAAGCTCTGCTCGAGACTCTGATGGAAACACCTCCAATAAATTGTTTTTGGCATACTCATCTCTTAGCTTCTTATCTTTGAATAATCTCTCTATTGCATGAAAAATCTCATCAACTGAATTCGGATCAATTAATATGCCATTAACACCGTTTTTTAATTGCAATTCAACTTCAGGAATTCTCGAGGATACAATAGGTAAGCCACATGCCACTGCCTCGTTAATTGCATTACAATGTCCTTCGGCTAGAGTTGGAAGAACAAAAACATCACTTGCATTTAGCCAAAGATTCAACTCGTTACGATCAACACTTCTTTTATAATATACGTTTTCTCCTAGAGGCTCTTGATCTCCACGGCCTAAGAAAACTCCTTTAACCTTTCCATTAAAACGATTAATAGCAGACAAAACTCTTAAAGGACCTTTTCTATCAACAAAATGCCCTACAAATAAAACTAAAAACTGGTCTTGAGGGATCCCAAGTTTAGCTCTGCATTTCTCTTTAGGTAATTTGTGAATAGAGCTTAAATCCACAGAATTTTTTATCATTATTGACTTTTCTTCAGGAACTCCTAGCCTTCTGACCTCATTCAATAAAATATCAGATACACAAATTACGCCAGAAGCATTTTTGAGAATTTTTTTTGCTAAATCTAAATCATGTCTTCCAAAATCTTTTCTAATATTTGATTCTCCTATATCTATAAAATATGGAGTATTAGTCCTATTGAAAATTTCGAAACAACCAGACCCCCCCCCAAAGAGAAATTGTCCATAAAGTAGATTGGGTTTAACAAGATTAGTAAATTCGACAGTACAGGCCCTGTGAAAGAAATACCGACTTATCACTCTCATAGAGAGTCTACCAAATTCCTTAGACCCAAAAGAAGGTATTAATGGTTCTATTATTTTATTGCCTGCAATTTTCCTACTATCAACTTTTTGAGTAAGAATCGACCTTAAATGATTTGGAACAGTTCTAGGAGCTAAAATGTCAACTACTAGATTTAGTTTTTCCCAATCTTTAACAAGTCCCTCTAAATAAGCTCCTCGTTCAATGAATGTTGAGGTAGGGTAATTAGGGGTAATAACACAAATTCGTTTTAGCATTATGCTTACACTGCTTTTTCAAATGAGAAGAGTATGGATT
>CAYWMU010000139.1:0-7138 GCA_964459395.1 uncultured Bacteriovorax sp. | reverse complement strand
ATCCAGAAGTGGGAATTTGGGAAAATGCTAAAGTTTTTGATCAGGCGGAATTAATCGATGAGGTTGTGGTTAAAGGCCATGCTTTAATTCATGGAGAGGCTTTAGTTGAGAATTCAGAAATAGGTGATAAGGCAAGCATTTCAGAAAGAGCAGAAGTAATAGGCTCATTTGTTTACGATAACGCTATCGTTAAAGGCAGTGCGGTTGTTACAGGTGGGGACATTTGTGAATACGCTCAAGTTTACGGAGAAGCACAGGTCGGTAATGGTACGCCTCGAGTTTGCGGCTCTTCACAAGTTTTTGAGAGTGCAAAAGTTGAAGGAGATGCAGTTATTGAAGGAAGAGCTCTTGTTTACGGAGAATCATTGGTGGAAGGAGTTGTTCGACAGTCTGCTCAGGTTTTTGGAGAAGCAACAGTAGAGGCCTCTGGAATTGTTCAAGGGAATGCCAAAGTTTTTGGAACAGCTATTGTAACAACTGAAGTAAGTACCGGCGAAATTTTCGAATAAAAAACTTTAAATGGGGAGGGAAGAATTTCTCTCCCCTTATAATTTCAGAGGTCCCTGCTATGTGGATAAAGTCTTTTGTTATCTTGATGTTTGCAGTTCTATCAAATGATAGCTTTGCTGTTCAGTGTGAAAATATAATTATAGATGATTTTCGTTTTGAAATTCAAGATAAAGAGCTTCAAGTCTCTTTCTTGAATGGAAATTTTTCGAAGTCGAATTTAAAAATTAACTTTATAAAAAATAAGAATGATTCGAATATTCTTAGCGGGATCATTCAATTAGAAGATAAGGATAAGGTTTGTAATAAAATTGTAATAGATATTGATCCTATTAAGTTGTGTCGTGATGCTAGTGGCAAGATCGAGAGTTGGAGATTTGTAACTTATGGTACAACTGATATTATTAGTATTGTAAGTATTGATGCTACAGCGAATCCCCCTGTTCTTTTATTCAATTCTCGAGTTTGTAGAACAACTGTGTTATCTGGCAGAGTGTTCGTTCAAGATTCAAGCTTTAATGGGGGAACCATAACAGGACTCAGTAATTCTATTGTTGATCCAGGTATTCCTGAATTTCCACCTGCCCCAGAAATTCCAGAAATTCCTTTGCCAAGTAATATCGAAGAGAATGTTTCTAAAGAGGTGAATTTTGATTTCTATACAGTCAAATTAGTAAACGTACATATCGATAATGGGAATCCTATTATAACAGGGGAAAAGTTAGGAGTGACAATACAAGATTCTGTCATAGATGGATCTCCTACGATCAAGAAAGAAATTTCAATTAAAGATAGTTTGATAACAGGAAATGGTACCTATGAAGGTAAAGCTGAGCTATGGGACACTGATTCAGTTTTTGGGGATTATTTTATTCCTTTAATTAGAAACAATCTTACTGGTGCGAACGACATATCAGGGACATTCTTTCTGCAACGAGAGATAGAAGAATCCATTATCACCGGCGGAGTTTCACGAAAAACTAATAATGAAATAGAGATCGTAGCACATGTGAGCGACCACACGACATCCTTTGATTCTAGTGAATTTTATGGATTTGGTCACATTGGTGCCGAGATAAGGGAGAATACTTTTATATGGGGGTATCTCGTGCCTCCTGTTAGACATGGGGTTTTATTCGAGTCAGGGCTTGCTCTCAATTATGCAAATTTAGAAGGAGCACTTTATGCTGATAATTTAACTATAGACGATGCTGAAGTTAAAGCGAACGTAGCTGGTACTACAGAGGATGATTCATATCAGATAAATAATAGTACAATAGTTACTTCTGAAATCTTTGGGCGAGGTTTTATTTATAATGCTTATATCTATAGGTCATATGTTTCATCAACTTCATCGGGAGTGCCAGTAATTTCTGGATCTCCTTATAAGGTAGATGTTATTCGTTCCAGGGTTACCTGCGACGCTATCGTGATTTCAGATCTCACAGATGAGCAAGTGGGCTGTGGATACAATCACCCTCCTCTATACTTTCAGTCAAATCTTAAGCCACGCGCGCTTGTGACTAGAGTTATAAAAGAAATGAAGAGAGAGAGTTACTTACTTAATTCGGAGAAAATTGCTCTTGAGAAGAAGATCAGTAATTTGCTAAAGCTAAAATCTAGAATGAAGGTTAGACAATGAAATTGAAATATATACTTATTTGTTTTTTTATATATTCTCATGGGTCCTTGGCCTGTGAAATGGTCTCCCCTGCGAGGCATATAAATCCTGATAGTACCGAGGGAGGTTTAGTTAGCTCTAAAGCTAAAGTCGCTCCGAGTGCTTACATTGGATACAACGTCAAGGTTTGCGACTCTGCCTGGGTTGATGGAAATGCGAAGGTTTTAGATCAGGCCATGATTAAAGGGAATGCTTGGGTGAGGGAGTTTAGTACTGTTAAAGATAGAGCTGTAATTGATGAACATGCAGTTCTTTGGGGAAATCAAGGGTTTCCTGTTCTTGTTGAAGGTGATGCTCACATTTTTGGGAATGCACGAATTATGGCAGGAACAAAAATATCAGATCAGTCTAGAGTTTATGGCAATGTTTCACTGACTTCAAGCCAAGTTATGGGGAAAGCTAGGGTGTGTGAAAAGTTTGATTTAAAAAATGAAACACTTGGAGATGATTATTTTTGTCCTCAAGGTGCTTATACGATTTCGAATACAGATGTCGAGCTTCTGAGTTATGACCTAGAAAAAATCAATCCGATGAAAGGAATTTTGAAGTTTAGATTCAATGGTTATCCTATTGTTGAAGATGCTTCAAAGTTTAAGGTATGGCTAAATGAGGAACTCCTGGATTCATTAAGCATTGATGTGAGAAAGGGGACCCTTGAAGTAAATTCATACGGAGTTGAATTAGACGGTATCAACAAGGTTGCTCTTGAGGGTGTTGATATTTACGGCAAGGTTATTTTTCTTGAAGAAACTGAGTTTATCCTAGGATCAGGGGTTAAAGAACTTACTCTGGGTGAAGATAAAGGAATTCAAGATCCTGGACTAGAGGCAAAAGTTTTCTACACTTATGATTCAAGAACTTTCACAGGTGATTTTGAATACATCAATGGTGGCATAAGGCTTTTAAACATTCCACAGGGAACAATCCAGGATGATATCGGTGTTGATATTTCCGGAGTAGGTGATTTGTTGTATTTCTCAGATAGTTACAACTCCATTTCTTCGATGCCATCTGAAATTGATGTTTATAGTTATCCTGAATTTATTGATAACGACTTATCGTTGACTGGGAATCTCGCGAATTGGGATGTAAATCATCCAGAGTTAGTTTCTTCTGAGTCAGCAGGTGATTCCACTCATGCTCGCTTATATGCACCAGAAGTTGGAAGTTTGATTGTTGGTAAAAGGGTGCGGTTATCAGATAGCGACGGGGGACTAAGGCTAGAATTTTCTTTACCTTCTCCTAATAAGTTATTAGTTGGACCGCTTGCGACGCTTGAAGTTGTTATTATTTCTCTTTTAGATAAGAGGTTAGAGCGGAGAGTTTATCAAGCAGGGGTAGACTCGATCACGGAAGATCACTTAACAATTGGGTCTCTCAATAAAGGAGGAGATTATATAGTATTTTTGAGGTTGAGTGGAGCAGGGTGGAAGACTAATGAAAACTATGTTCTTAAAAGAGCTAGTAAGCCGAAGGCGACTTTAACTTTTAATCCGTATCACTTTGAGGTTGAGAATGGAGGCGAAAAATTTCAGGAAAGTGTGTTACCTGAGACAGAGTTCTCTGAAATAGCTAATTGTTTTGATAATAAATATAAAGTGAGGACAGCAAATTTCAAGCATTACTTTGATGATGATTTTAAATTCTTTAGTGCAGGAGATTTAAAAAATCTTGCATCTCATATTAAGATGAATAGAATCTTTGGGGAAATGACCGGTACAAATATCCTTCGGAAAAACTTAACTTTGACACTGGTCGTTTTTCAAAACGGGGTTAAGTTTGGAGAATTCCCTTTAAGTAAATGTGCTAAAGAGTTTTTAGAATTAGATAAGTCTAAGAAAAAATTTCATTATGGTAGAAGAATTAATTTTGTAAGTTATCTTTTTGCGATTCCTTTTCAATCCTTAAAGTTTTTAGATGTATCGACCGGTAGCAAGGTAAAGATTGCATTAAAAGCACTGTGGTTGGATGAGGATGACATTGTTCAGTCACTATTGAGCGATGAGAAAGAATTGAGGATTCTCGTTTCTACTAACCGAGGTAAAAAGATATTTGGAGGTCTTGATACTTATGATACCCCAAGGTATGGGATGCTAAGAACTGGGGGAGATAAGTGGTTGCTTCCAAGTGTTTCGAGAAAAACAGAAGAGATTTTAGATGCAAATCCCAGTTGGGGGCTTAATGATGGGTCAAAGTTAAATGGAGGCAAATTTAAGCCTCACAAAGAGCATAAGACAGGAACAGATATTGACATAGGTAATGATTTTAATTTTTTGTCAATTGAGTCTTTTGCTAACGTAGATGAAAGTAAACGAAAAAAAATATGGCTGAACCAGTTAAGTCAAATTGAGAGATTTTTAAGTAATGTTCAAGATGATTATCCTTATTTTGAAAATATTTTCTTAACGAGGGAGCTCACGTTAATTGATAAAAAAACAGACGAAAAAGTTGTTAAAATTGATCCTCGTTTTGTTGACTCCTATTTTGAGAACAGGTGTTTTAATGGGAGATTTATAAGCTTAAGAATGAACAAGGAAGACAGATCTCTTCTCACCCATAGTACTGGGCATCATGATCACTTGCACATATCCTTTAATGATGTTGAAGATGTTAGTGGTGCGATCACTTTAATAAAAAGTCTTGAGCCATCTAAAGAGACTTATAGCTTTGATAGGATTGCGATCACTTATGATGCTAATAAACTTAAGCTTTCTCCTCACGACAACAAGGACTCACTTTTTAAGGATAAGGCTATACTTTGGAGAGTTCAAGATGGAGAAGGTTATGGTAATTTTGATTTACAAATCGATTATGGTTTCTGGCAAAATGGATTAGTAAAGTATAATCACGAGAGGCCAACATTCAACTCTTCTAATATATATTGGTTATATGCCACAATTGCAGATACTACCAACGGTGGTTGCGTCGAGTATAAAGCAAAGTTCAAAATTAATGACGACAAAAAAATCAATGTAATAGAGGTGTTGTAGTGATTGTTTCAATCTTGTTATTCTTTCTTGTTAATTTTTCTGCGTATGCTAGAGATTACAATTATCCTTCTGATTATATAGTAGCAGGTGAATTCTATCCTACTATGGGACCGAGTTTCTTTTCATTTAAAAGACCTCTCGATAAAAAAATTTTCCGGGGTTTACCTGAAAAAAGATATTCCATTTCTGATACAGAAGTTCGTAAGATAAAGTTAACTGATCTGGATTTAGGCATCAAAGATGGCGATACTGCTTATTTCGTCGATCTGTATCATGAGACCATCCAGAAGTATGTTTTCAATGAATATGCAAATGTTCTTATATATGCACATCCAGAAGAGGATTATTCATGGGGACGTTATAATGTTTTGTTAACTAATGATCCTAAAAAAATTGAAGTAATTAAGAAGGTCGTCCCTAGCCCTTATCGCAGCGGCTTTGTCTATATCGGCAAGGACTTAGACTTCTCTAAAGCTGAGTTTGTTAAAGTACCCTTAGAGAAAGTTAAATCTAGAAATCAAGTTCCGAAGGACTTCTTGAAAAGTGGGAAATTTGATCATCTTAGAATTAGTAATTATTTCAAAGATACTCTTGTTTTTGATAGTTCTACACCGTACTTTTGGAATCCTAAAAAAGATGAAGTTGTATCAGGTGCTCCAAGAGCTTTTATTATTCCTTCCGATTTAAGTCATTTAAGTTTTGTAAAACTAGATAATGGAATAATGCTCCTACCGTTAGGAGATGAGCAGAGAGGGGAGGGATTGAAGCTGATGGTCATTGATGGGAGTAAATATAGAAAAATCGACGTTAAAGAAGATCAGGAATGGCCTGAAATAAAAATAGAAAATTAATAATCATAAGTTTTGATTATATAAATGGGTAGATGGTTTGTTTACTCTAGCTAAAATTGATACGGGAGCTTGTAAGGATATCAAGAAAGACATAGACCCTGTTAGTTTGAAGAATACAAGCTGGTCTTACAGTAACTCAGGTGAATTACTCAAATCAATTTCTATTAAATGAAGGAGACCTGTGAAGAAAACAATTTTTTTTCTGTCCATAATATTGTTGTCATGTTTTTCCTTTAAGGATGCTTCTTGTAAAGAAATTGAATTCACTGAGTTGAGGTTGGTGGGTGCTCCAGAGTCAGAACTTCCTGATAACGAGAAGTTCTTTTTAGTTTATAAAGAAAGTCTTTTCCTGAATGTCGACTTAGATCATCTTGAGAAGTATGAGTCTCTAATAGGCTCTTTTAACAAAAAAAACAGAAAACGATCTACGGTTTGCAAATATTTCTAAGTTTCCAGGAATAGGGGTCAAGAAAGGTGAAAAGATTTATTTTTTTAATACAAAAGTTAAAAAGATAGAAGAGTTTGAGGTTCAAGAAAAGAGTGCTTTTAAAATGATCATTAATCCTTACTATCCAGACAGCGGACAATACTATAGTTCCTTTAATTTAATTTTAACTGAGCCAAAAGATTTTCACCAATTTACTCACTCTGATTCTTTCGGAATTGAAAGTGTTGGCTATAGAGGGGATAAGTTCAAAATAAGACCTGCTGTAGAGAGGTTTGAATACCCTGATACTGGGAAAAAAGATAATGTAAGAGATCGCGATGATGTCAAAAAACTTCTTAAGGCTTGTGCAGCGAAGAAAAATATTTTAGTTACAGAAAAGAACCCTTATGTTTCTAGACTCATTTTAGGTGATAAGGAAATTATAAGCTTTAGAATTGCGTCTGAATTGGAACTCGTTCGTTTTTATAAAGTTGGTCCTAATAAATATCTGACTTGGAGACATCCTACAGGGTCAACTGTAATTCGAGATCAGGTCGAGTTCTACGCAGACTTGATCGAAGGAGCAGAGTTTGTTGCAATCTACAATAACGGGCAAAGAATTTATGTAAAAGTCTTTCCGTTTCCCCGAGTTAATCAGTCTATTTATTTTGTCATTGCTCCA
>CAYWMU010000138.1:0-7158 GCA_964459395.1 uncultured Bacteriovorax sp. | reverse complement strand
ATAAGTTAAGAGAAGATGAAGGTCGTAATGATACATATACAAATAATAGCTATGTAGGGAAATACTTCAGAAACAGTGTTCAGTTTAATGATATATCTGAAAGAGATAGAGTTAGCTTTGCTAGAAATGCTGGGGGGGCAGCTTCTTCTCTTTTCGAAGTAAATACAGGTGCTGAAATTTCGAAAAATAACTCCTTAATAGATAAAAGATTCATAGAATCTCCTCCCAGTGGGGCGACCACTGATTCTGGTGAATTAGATCAATCAATGATCAATAATTCTTCTAGTGCTCATCAGAGACTTTCGAATAATTATGACTTGAGTAATGTTCAAAATAGCATGCGCGAAAGTAAGGAAGAGATCGATGAAGAAATTAGAAGTACAAAAGCAGCAATTGCTTACAATAAAGAAAGACTAGCTCGCCCCAATACGACACCAGAGTTTAGATCTGATATCGAAGGCCGCGTACAAATGCTTGAGAACCTATTAGCTGAAAAAGAAAAGAGTTCTCAGCAGTACCAAGAAATTATTGCTAAACTCATTGATAGTCAGAAAAAAGAACAGTCAGGAGCTGCTACTTCTTCTCGTCTAGCATCGTCTTCAGAAGAGAATGATGAAAATGATGTTGGTGAGGATTCAGGTAAAATAGTCGCTGCTTCCAATGTCCGTTCAGTAGTGCCGACTCAGGCCAAGAATAATGATAACCTTGAAGACTTTGCTCGTAGCCCTGCAAGTGTTGCCGAAAACTTCTCTACATCAGGTGGTGTTCAAGGTGGAGCAGCTTCCATGGGGGCAGCGTCTACTCAAAGATCTTCTTCTGCAAGCGTTGGTAATAGAGGAACAATCAATTCGGCCCTTCTTTCGAAGTATGGAATTACGGTTCAAGAATCAGACTCTAATGTCCAGGTTGCTCTAGATAGAGAGAGTGGGCAAATCTCTCAGTTACTGACTAACGCCAGTAAATCCGATATTGGTTTAGAGGTGAGCAAAGTTGAATATGATAAATTTAAGAACAATGATTTAAATGCTTTGAATCAATTGTATGAGGACAGAATCGAAATGCTTGAGTCTGATGTGGTTAAACTGATGATTCATGCAGAGGGAGTTGAAGAGTCTCTTGAGTTCTATGCCATTAAAGAAGATGGAAAAGTTGTTTTTCAACCTGTTAGAAAGTCTAAGTTATCAGATCTTCAAAACGCTTTAAAGTAAACTAATTAACAAATTCTATTATTTTAGTGATGACCCATTCTGGGTCATCATCAGGTAATTCATGTCCTGCCCAAGGATGCATCTCTAGTGGGAAATTGAGATGGCGAGCAAGCTCAATTGAACATTCATTATTAACAAGCCCATCTTCCTTAGAAGTCAGAACCAATCCTTTGATGGGCAATGTATTTTTCAATTTAAAGCGAGCAGCAGCAAGAATCTGGCGGTGAGCATTTTGTATACTGACAGGGTTCTCTGAGTGAATCTTCTGCCACAGGTCGGTGAGATGTTCTTTATTTTCTGTTTTACGACAAACGCGATCAAAGATGATTTTGTGTTGATTTTTTGGATTCATGAGAGAATGTACGAGAGTGACTACTGCTCCAGGACTTAATCTTTTCCAGAATGGGACAATCGCTCCAGCACTGGAATTGATAAGGATAATTTTTTTAAGATCTTGGGGAAACATTTCGGCCCATTTCATGGCCACCATCCCACCTAAGCTCACACCAATAAAGTTGATATTGTTTTTCTCAAGTAAGTGTTCATTAATTTCTTTTCTTAATCGAGTCACCATCTTCTCAACCGTAAGAGGGGCCCTTTCTTTATATAGGGTTCCAGCTCCAGGTAAATCTAGGAGAATGATTTTGGATTCGGGGTAATGCTCTTGCAACAGTTTTGGAAAATCTCCCCAGTGCCTACTCTCACGAGTCAGACCTCGTAATAAAATAAAATGTTTTTGCTTACTCATAGGAAGCATTCTACACTAAATCTATGAACTATAGTGATTACTACAATGAATCTTTTAATAAATTAATGACTCTAACGACTTCAGAGTTAAGTGATCAGGTACTCCCACTGGCCCGCGGTCAGTTTCAATTTGCTAAAGAGGGTAAAGAAAAATTTTTAGGGGACCGGGACTGGATAGGATTAAAGGTATTGGAGCTAGGTTCAGGGGTAGGTGGTGCTAGTTTGGAGCTTGCAAAAATCGGAGCTGAAGTTACTGTTGCTGATTTCTCAAAGGTCGCTCTCGAACTTTCTCAAAAGCTTTTTGACTATCATGGATTGAAGGTTAAGACTCACCTTGTGGATTTAACCCTTCCAGAGCCAGGGTTTACAGAAAAATATGATCTTATTCTTGATGGTCACTTACTTCATTGTCTAACAGAAATCCATGAGCGGGCGAGCTACTATCAATTGGTCAGAGAGCATCTCACTGAAAGCGGAATTTTTTTATGCGAAACAATGGTTTATAAGAAAAAAATTTTTATACCAGACAATTTTAAATTTGATGAAGAGTCCTATACCTTGTTTCAATTTCTGGGTTCCTGGAAACCCGTACGAAAAATTCTTGATAGTCTTGATCTTGAAAATGAAATCCAGAGTAGCCAACTCAGGATAAGATCTTTCTTTTATTATGCTCAAATGGGTATGGTGCCCCATCAAAGTTTTATGGATCTTCCCATTGAAATTTTACCTGCAGCGGTCAGAATGATTCTTTCTCGCTAGGTAAGTTTGTCTAATATTTCTTTCTAGGCCATTCCAATTATAATAATCTAACAAGGGAGAATATATGGATGTTAAAATTAGTTTCAGAGGTATGGAACATACTCAGGCATTAGATGAACTCATAAACTCAAAATCACAGAAATTTTCGAAGTGGTTTTCGGCAGGAGCAGAAGTTAAGTGGGTTTGTTGGGTTGAAGGAAAAGATCATATTAGTGAAGTTAAGATCCTTGATCACAACAAAGAGTTTTTTGCCAAAGCAGAATCTGAAGACCTTTATAAAACGATAGATCTTGTTATTCAGAAAATTCAAAACCAACTCAACTAGGAGAGAATATGACCTACCCTTGGCTTAGCGGTTACGATCAAGGAGTCCCAGCAGAAATTGATATCAATGAGTACAGTTCTGTTACTGACCTATTAGAAATGAGTTTTAAAAAGTTTAGTGATAAGCCTGCTTTTCATAATATGGGTACGACCCTTAGTTATTCTGATATTGATAGATTAAGTAAAAAATTTGCTTCTTACCTGCAGAATGAATTGCATCTTAAGAAGGGCGATCGTGTGGCCATCATGATGCCTAATATACTTCAATATCCTGTGACCCTTTTTGGGGTTCTTCGTGCAGGATTAGTAGCAGTTAACGTTAACCCTCTTTATACGGCGAGAGAACTTGAGCACCAACTCAAAGATGCACAGGTTTCTACAATCGTTCTTTTTGCAAACTCTGCGCATGTTCTTGAGAAGGCCTTAAAGGGGACCATTGTAAAAAATATTATAGTTACTCAAGTCGGGGATATGTTGAAATTCCCTAAGAATCATTTAGTAAATTTCGTTCTAAAAAAAGTGAAGAAGATGGTTCCATCTTATAATCTTCCAGTTACCTATGATTTTTTAGACTGTATTGCTAAGGGTGATGAGTCGCGTTTCGTTGTTAACCCGATAGTCCATTCTGATATTGCGTTTTTGCAGTACACAGGTGGAACAACGGGAGTGGCCAAAGGAGCTATCCTAACCCATAAAAATATTGTTTCTAATATGCTTCAGGCCCGTGCTTGGATTAAGAACTTCATAAAAGAGGGACAGGAAATCATTATCACTCCATTACCTCTTTATCATATCTTCTCTTTGACAGCTAATTGCTTTGTTTTCTCAAGTGTAGGAGCTCTGAACGTTCTGATTACGAATCCAAGAGATATTCCTGGGTTTGCAAAGGAACTTAAAAAATGGAAGTTCACCGCTATTACAGGTGTAAATACATTATTCAATGGTCTTCTTAATAACCAAGAATTTGTACGTCTTGATTTCTCTCATCTTAAAGTCTCTTTGGGTGGTGGAATGGCAGTACAGAAAGCTGTTGCTGATAAGTGGAAGCAAGTTACTGGTAGACCTCTCATTGAAGCTTACGGTCTAACAGAGACTTCTCCTGCTGCTTGTATTAATCCGATGACTCTCCAAGATTACAATGGGTACATTGGACTTCCTATTTCTTCGACTGTGGTTGAAATTAGAGATGACCAAGGTAAAGCATTGGCCTTTGATGAGATCGGTGAAATTTGTGTGAAAGGACCTCAGGTGACTCAAGGGTACTGGAATAGACCAGAAGAGACAGCGAAGGCCATAACTTCAGATGGTTTCTTTCTAACTGGTGACCTAGGTCTAATGACTCGTGATGGATTTGTGAAAGTTGTCGATCGCAAAAAAGATATGATTCTTGTTTCAGGTTTCAACGTATATCCAAACGAAGTTGAAGATATTCTCTGTCAGCATCCTAAAATCTTAGAATGTGCGGCTATTGGAGTTCCTGATGAAAAATCAGGAGAAATAGTAAAGGTATTTGTTGTAAAAAAAGACAAGAGTCTTACTGAGCAAGAGGTCATTACTTTTGCTAGAGAAAATATGACTTCTTACAAAGTTCCCAAGAAAGTTGAATTCAGGGACGAGCTTCCAAAATCAAATGTCGGTAAGATTTTAAGAAAAGACCTCCGCGGTCAATAGCCTTTGGGCCCAATAATCTGACTTAATTCAGGTTATTGGGCCTTTTATCTATACAAGTCAGCAAAAGTAAGAAAATCCTTATTCCCCCTTTCAGATTCAACTCGTAACATATCCTTAAGCTTAAATTAAGAAATCAAGGATGATAAATTCTAGACCAGAGAAGGATTTCTGGCCTTTTTTTTACAGCTAAATGGGGCCTATGCAGGGGCCCCTTTTTTTTTTGTAAATTTTTCAATTAACACACCCTTAACTTTCCAAACAAAAGACAAATAGCTAGAACTGGGAAAATCCTTAAACCCAGGAGACACCATGAAATTTTTGACCGCTTTAGTGCTAGCACTTCCTCTTAGTTCGTTTGCTGCCAACTATGCAGCCTGTGATCTTTATAAGTTTACTTATGATTCAGCTGATAACCTGATTGACTCTAAAAGAATTAGTAACACTTGGGATAGACTTGCAGGAAACGGTGATATCCTTCTAGAGGATAGAGTTGAAGATGTATCTTACTCTGTAACTTTCAGCTTGAAGGGACAAATTTTTGGTTCATTGAGAATAGGAAATGATTCTTTTGAAATCAAGAGTTGGTCTGACATCAACGAAACACTTCGTATCAGTGTGAGAGACCGTGATAATAAAGGTCAAAATGCTGTTTACACTCTTAGTTGCGAATTAGATTCATAATAAAAAAGTGCCCTCTATTGAGGGCACTTTTTTTTATCTCAAAATACTTTCAAGCTCGAGTGATGCAGAAGTTTTCTCATCTTTATACTTAATGATTAAAGCACAACGCATCTGAAGTCCCATTTCCTGGGCCCATGGAAGATTTTTAGAGGCAGGTCGAGTTCCACTAACAACAACCGCATTGGCGGGAATAGACTCTCCGGCCTCGAGAACTCTGCCATTAACACAATCATAAACAGGGACGCCCTTTGAGAGAATCACGCCTGGGGCAATAACTGCGCCTTCACCAACCACAACTCCTTCAACAATAATTGAGCCGGCACCGATGAAAGCATTGTCCTCAATCACCACAGGTGCTTGACCTATAGGCTCTAAAACACCCCCGATTTGAACTCCGGCAGAAAGATGCACATTCTTACCGATCTGAGCACAAGAACCTACAAGAGCGTGAGAATCCACCATGGTGCCGCTATCCACATAGGCACCAACGTTAATGTAGGCCGGAGGCATGATAATCACTCCTGAAGCTACAAAAGATCCACGGCGAACACTGGTTCCACCTGGGACCATACGGACCTTATCGCTGACTTTAAACTCACGAGGAGTGAGGTTATGTTTATCTACAAAACCGCCTTCAAACTCCTTGAGTTCCCCGGCCTTGAAAGCTTCAAGGATGGCCTGTTTGACTTCAGTATTAGCAATCCATTTACTATCAACTTTATTTGCAGATCTTAGTTCACCAGTCTCTAATTTATTTAAAACATCCATCCAATTCATTACTTGTGTTCTCCATACCAAAGTTTAACGTTCTTATCATGAGTGAGAAGGACTTCTGCACTTGCAAGATCTTTATCACTTAAAGGGGCCACCATACGAGGAGTACTGATATCTCCTCGCTCACTCATGAGTCTCTTAACCGGAACAGGGTTTGAGGCAATAAAGAGTGAGTTTGAGGCATCCGCCCACATTTGTTTTTCTTCAAGAGTCTTATCAAGACATTTTCTCACATAAAGATTCGTTTCAGTGGGCCAGGCATTTGAGGCAACACTGACGAGTCCTACAGCTCCCGCAGCACTAAACTCCGGCATAAGAGCATCGTCCCCACAGTAAACACGCTTACCACCTGCAGCTGCAAGGTATTCCTTCATTTTCTCAACTGACCCAGAAGCTTCTTTAATGGCCCAGAAATTTTTATGGGTGTTTAAATTCTTGACCGCTTCTACACTCATTGCAACCGCAGTACGACCTGGAACATTATATAGCATCACTGGACGAGTTACTGCATCCATTAGAGTTTTGAACCACTCCGTCTGACCGTGAGGGCCAGGCTTCGCATAAAGAGGAGTCACCATTAAATAGGCCTGAACTGGGAGAGTTTCAAGGTAAGTGAGCCACTCAAGGGTTTCTTCAAGCTGATGTCCTCCAACACCTACCATGATAGGAGATGAAGGTTTCATAGAAATCACATGCTCAAGAATGGCCTTCTTATCACTAAGTTTTAGATTAAGAGCTTCAGCTGTTGAGCCCAGAATAAGAAGTCCATTTTGAGCACTGACTTGCTGATTCACGATGTTTGTTAAACTCTTGAAGTCAACTTTCCCTTCCAGATTGAGAGGGGTAACGAGTGCCGTCCAAAGGGGGAATTGATTAATGTCCATAAGTCCTATCCTTTTAGCTAAGCTGTTTTTCTATGACTTCCTGAAAGTTTGAGAGTCCTGGAGTCATTTTTTGTTCATAAATCATTTGAGCAGCTTTGATGGCCCCTTCT
>CAYWMU010000137.1:0-7208 GCA_964459395.1 uncultured Bacteriovorax sp. | reverse complement strand
ACGAAGAGGCGGAAGTGCAACGTTAATGACGTTTAAGCGGTAGTATAAATCTTCTCTAAACTCTCCGCGCGCAATCATCTCTTTGAGGTTTTTGTTGGTAGCTGCAATCACTCGCACATTTACTTTCTTAGGAACAGTAGCTCCTACTGGCATGAATGTTCCTTCTTGAAGAACACGAAGTAGCTTAACTTGCATTGAAGGTGAAGTATCCCCGATTTCATCAAGGAATAGTGTTCCCCCATTCGCAGCTTCAAATACACCTTTCTTATCTTTAATGGCACCTGTAAAGGCTCCCTTTACGTGTCCAAAAAGTTCTGAATCAAGAAGGTTATCATTAAAGGCAGAGCAGTTGACTGCCATGAAAAGGGCATCTTTTCTTTGTGAATTATAATGAATTGCTTTTGCAACCATCTCCTTACCTGTCCCGTTCTCCCCTTGAATCATAATCGTAGATTCTGAGTTGGAAACCTTTGATAGTAAGTGATAAACCTGCTGCATCTTTTTCGATTTACCAATCAAGTTATGATAACGGTACTTATTACCAATCTCAGAGTTGAGATCCATAATGCGGTCTTCTCGCTTAGAGATTTCATTGTGAAATGTCACCACTTCATCAGACACAATTGAGACTAGCTCTTTCATCTCAGAGTAAAAACGCCCAGAGAAACGTTTAATCTTTTGAACTGCAAGCTTTGCATCTTCTTCAGAGATTCCACACTCACACATTTTAGCAATGACGTGTTCGATTTCCTCTGAAGTAGAAGTGTCTTTGAAGTAAGGATAAGCGATGATTGCTCCAGAGAACTCTCCGTCCACTATTACTTTATGAGCAAAACCGTAGGTTCCTGGGAAGAATGCGTTGAACTCATAACTAACTTCATTAGAAGTTGCAAAAAATTCATACACTTTTTCAATATCGCTTTCTAACCAATCTTGGCCAAAAGAGTGTGTGATTTGTAATTTTAAAAATGGAGATTTAAAGGTGTAGTCTTGATCTTTAATGAACTGCACTCGCCCTTGAGTATCTACATAGAGAACATCGAGTCCATACCAGTTACCGATAATTTTTTCTAAGCTCTTCGTTGTATGTAAATCTTTAATGGCCTTCCAATCAATCATAGACGCTCCTCATGAGTTCAGGGCCCAGTAACAGGCCCTGCTATATGTAATCGTCTAACTTATCGGCAGTTTGTAAGATTTCTTGACAGCGGATTTGTCTAATAGAACAAAACTTTTACAGTTTTGAGTTTGATATCTGCATAAACTCATCAAAAGCACGGAAAAACATAGGCTTATTCCACTCCTGAGGTCCCAGATATTTCTTTAATGTACGCAGATCTTTCCCAAAAACAAAGGTCTCAGGAACGCGTGTAGTCCCGAATAATGTTCTATGAACGTTATCATTATCGATCAACCAAACAACGTCAGCATTTGGAAGGGCAACTGAATTAATATGTTTTTGAACTTTGGCCAATTCATCATTTACGGCCACTAAAAGGAACTTCACCTCTTGAAGGTTCTCAAAGCGTTTCATGAAGGCCACTAACTCAGGAAGCTCGGCTTCACAAGGAGCGCACCAGGTTCCCCAAAAATGCACCACCAATAATGACTTAGATCCATCAGCGAAAACGTCATGTAGACCAAATTTGGCCTCATCAAGCGTATAGAAGTTAGTATCAGGAAGAGAAGCGAGAATCGTCTGCTTTTTTTCTGCACCGGTTAACTGTCTATCTAATAAATTCTTTTGGTATATACCATATCCAACAGTTGCAGCAATAATAAGAACGATAATAAGAATTCGATTAACCATATCACCTCAAACTAAAAAACCTTCTCAAAGTGATAAGCCTTGAGAAGGTTTTTTTATAATTAAAAATAAAATTTAATTATTCTACAAAAGCGATGATAGCTTCTTTAGCCCCATCTCCAAGTCTTCTATCAGAGATCTTTAGAAGACGAGTATAACCGCCTGGGCGTTGCTTGAATTTTGGAGCAACATTAACAAAAAGATTGTTTACAGCATCTTTATTGTTAAGCTTTGTGAAAGCTAAACGACGGTTAGCAACCGTATCGTTTTTAGCTAGAGTTACAAGCTTTTCAATGAAAGGCTTAAGAGCTTTAGCTTTAGTTTCTGTAGTTTTAATTTTTCCGTGAGTGATAAGCTCAATAGAAAGGTTACGAACAAGCGCCTTTCTATGTTGAGGATTAACACCTAATTTGTATTTGTGATTACCGTGTCTCATAATTTCTCCCTAGAACGCTTCCTATTCAGCGTGCTGAATCTGCTTCATGATATTATCAACTTTCATTCCGAGACCAAGTCCCATGCCAGAAAGGATCTCTTTAATTTCATTAAGAGACTTACGGCCAAAGTTTTTAGTACGAAGCATCTCGCCTTCTGTTTTAGAAACGAGCTCATAAATATATTTAATGTTTGCATTCTGTAAACAGTTAGCTGAACGAACTGAAAGCTCAAGCTCTGATACAGGCTTAAGTAAAGCTTCGTTAGCAACATTTGTTGAACCAGCAGCGCTTGCAGCAGGCTTAACTTCAGCAGGAGCATCCTTATCTTCGAAATTAAGGAAAACTACGAACTGATCACGAAGAATCTTTGCTGAAATAGCAATAGCATCAACCGGATCAATTCCTGCGTTAGTCCAAACTTCTAGAGTAAGTTTATCGTAGTCAGTTCTTTTACCAACACGGCTGTTAGTAACAGTGTAGTTAACACGGCTAACAGGTGAGAAAAGAGTATCAACGTAGATCCAGCCAATTGGAAGATCATATACTTCTTTATTATCGAGAGCTGTTACATAACCTTTACCGCGAGCAACCTTAAGTTCCATGCGAAGTGAACCACCAGAAGAGATGTTTGCGATAACGTGCTCTGGATTAAGAACAGTTACGTTAGCATTTTCTTGGATATCACCGGCCTTAACAACACCTTCTGAGTTTTTTTCAAGAATAAGAGTAACATCTTCTTTGTCTTGAATTTTGAAGCGAATTTCTTTCAAGTTAAGAATAATCTCAGAAACTTCTTCTTTGATGTTATTGATTGTACCGAACTCATGCTCAACACCATCAATTTTAACAGCAACAATACCTGCACCTTGAAGTGAAGATAAAAGTACTCTTCTAAGAGAGTTACCGAGAGTTAGTCCGTAACCACGCTCTAAAGGCTTTGCTACAAACTTACCATAGTTAGGCTTAAGGCCTTCTGTATCAACTTCTAAAGCAGCAGGACGAATCATGCTTGCCCAGTTTTTACTCATATACGAATTCATCAATAACTCCTAATGCTAGGTCAGATTATGCTTATACTCTTCTTCTTTTTGGAGCACGACAACCATTATGAGGCATTGGGCTCATATCAGCAACAGATGTAATTCTCAGGCCAACTCCAAGTAGAGCGCGGATTGCATTTTCACGACCAGCACCAGGACCTTTTACTTTTACATCTACCGAGTTCAACCCATGCTCCTGAGCTTTTTTAGCAGCTTCTTGAGAAGCAACCTGAGCGGCAAACGGAGTAGATTTTTTAGAACCACGGAAGCCTAATCCACCAGCTGAAGCCCATGCAACTGCATTTCCATCAGCATCTGAAATAGTCACGATTGTATTATTGAATGAGGCGTGGATGTGACATACACCGTGGCCAATATTCTTTTTTACTTTTTTCTTAGAAGTTTTAGCGTTATTTTGAGCCATATTATCCTACCTTATTATTTCTTAGCGATCTTCTTACCAGCGATTGCAACAGCAGGACCCTTACGAGTTCTAGCATTAGTGTGCGTACGCTGACCATTAACAGGAAGACCTTTACGGTGACGGATACCACGATAACATCCAAGATCCTTAAGACGCTTAATGTTTAATCCGATTTCACGACGAAGATCACCTTCAACAGTGTATTCATCTAAAGCAGAACGAATCGCCTGAACTTCTTCCTCAGTAATATCGTTAGAGTTTTTCTCTTCTGCGATACCAACCTTAGCAAGTACGTCTGCCGCAACTTTTGGCCCTACGCCGTAGATTGCTCTAAGAGCAATGCTCATTTTTTTATTTCTCGGTAAGTCTACACCTAATAAACGTGCCATATATTTCCCCTACTAACCTTGTTTTTGCTTATGTTTTGGATTTGCTTTACAAATTACACGCAAAACACCTTGGCGTTTAACGACTTTGCAGTCTTTACAAATTGGTTTTACAGATGATCTAACTTTCATAATTTTTTAACCCTTGCTTCTAAAAATAATTCGACCTTTATCTAAATCATATTTTGAGATCTCAATAATGACTTTATCGCCAGGTAAGATCTTAATAAAATTCATTCTCATCTTCCCGCTAATATGCGCCAGCACCACATGACCATTGGGAAGCTTAACTCTAAAACGTGTATTAGGTAAAAGTTCAAGAACTTCCCCTTCTACTTCGATTGTATCAGTAGACTCTGCCATTTCCTTCCTATAAAAAAGTAAGTGACCTTATAATAAAATAAAAACTATAAGACAATAATTTTAATTCTGAAACGTCACAGTTTTGACGAAATCTGAGTAAAGATTTCATCAACCGACTTTTCAGCATTAACTCGCATCAAACGACCTAGTTCTTGGTAGTACGATAAAACAGGTGAAACAGTTTCTTCAAAAACCGTTAAACGATTTTTGATCACCTCTTCTTTATCGTCATCTCTTTGTACGAGATTGGTACCACCGCACTGATCGCAAACGCCCATTACCTTAGGCTTTTTTGATACAAGGTTATAAATTGAACCACAGTCCTTACATGTCCTACGATTCGTTAATCTTTCCACTAATCTTCCTGTGTTTATTTCAAAATAAACAGCAAGAGAATTAGCACCTTTCAAAACTTCATTATCTAGAGTTTGCGCCTGGGCCAAATTTCTAGGATATCCATCAAAAATATAATTTGAGGAAGCTAAGTCAATATTCGCCTGTAAAAGACGAATAACAAGATCATCAGACACAAGTTGACCTGCATCGATTACTTTTTTAACTTCAAGCCCTAACTCTGATCCTTTTGCAATCTCATTTCTAAGAAGATCCCCTGTGGAAATATGCTGAAAAGAGGACTCTTTCACAAACTTAGTTGCTTGTGTTCCCTTTCCAGATCCAGGTGCTCCAATAAAAATAAGATGTTTACTAGCCATTAAAACCTCTTAACTCCAGAATACTTACCTCTAGACTTGTATGCAGTGTCAAGTCTTTGAGAGATCATGAAGCTTTCAGCTTGAGCCATTGTATCAATTGCAACACCAACTAAAATAAGCAAAGAAGTTCCACCGAAATAGAAAGGCACCTTTGCATAGTTAAATAAGATTGCTGGCATAACACAAATAGCTGAGACATAAATGGCGCCAATAAGTGTTAATCTGCTAATAATGTTATTTAAGAAGTCAGCCGTTTGCTCTCCTGGACGGATCCCTGGGATAAACCCACCGTTTTTCTTTAAAGACTCTGACACATCATCAGTTTTAAACTGAATAGTAGCGTAGAAGTAAGCAAAGAAAACGATTAGACCAACGAACACTAAATTATAAAGTGTTTTTCCTGGAATGAATAATTGCTCGATGTTTGTAAAATAATTCTTCAATGGGCTGTCTTGAGGAACAAACTGAGAAATAGTTGTCGGAAAACCTAGCAATGCACTCGCAAAAATAGGAGGCATAACACCTGAAATATTAATTTTAATAGGTAGGTGTGAAGATTGACCGCCAAAAACTCTGTTATTCACTACTCGCTTAGCGTATTGAACAGGAACTTTTCTGAATGCTCTTTCTACAAAGATAATGGCCCAGAATGAAACAAGCATAATAACTAAAACAATGAGCAAGTTAACAATGTTCATTTCACCGTTCTGTAAGAGATTGAATGTATCTCTGATACCACTAGGAATCCCCGCAGCAATACCTGCGAAAATAACAAGTGAAATACCATTACCAATACCACGTTCAGTAATCTGCTCACCTAACCACATTACAAACATGGTACCAGCAGTAAGAGTAACGACCGTTAGCATTCTAAAGGCCATTCCCGGATCAATAACCACCGGAAGACCATTTGGGCTTCTGATATTTTCAAGACCTACTGCGAGACCATACCCTTGAAAGAAACAGAGAAGTACTGTTGCATACCGAGTGTACTGCTGAATTTTCTTATGCCCATCAGCCTCTTTTTGAAGTTCTGTAAGAGCTGGAATTGAGTAAGAGAGTAAGCTAAAAATAATTGAAGAGGTAATGTAAGGCATGATTCCCAATGCCAAAACCGAAAAGCGCTCTAATGCTCCACCTGAAAAGGTATTGAACACGCTAAAGAGCGATCCTTGCATACCATCGAAAAACGATGATAGGGCGCCACCATCGACTCCTGGAGTAGGAACCTGAGTAGCAACCCTATATACACCTAACATCAATATAGTAAAGAAAACTCGTTTTTTTAGCTCTTCAAGCTTAGAAACACTCGACATCCTTGTATCCTTCCTTAATTAAGCCTCTTGAACTTTCCCGCCAGCTTTTTGAATCAATTCTAAAGCTTTAGCAGAGAATTTATCAATGCCATTGAAGGTTAGAGCTTTATTAAATTCACCTTTTGCAAGGATTTTAATAGGCATAGACTTTTGAGATCCACTTAAGAAACCTTTCTCAATGAGAGTATCGCGAGATACAACTTCACTTTCAAATTTCTCAGCTAGCTTCTCAAGGTTAACAATAGCGTAGTCTGTTCTAAAGGCAGCGTTAGAAAAACCAACTTTTGGTAATCTTCTATAAAGTGGAGTTTGTCCACCTTCGTAACCGATACGAACACCACCGCCGTTACGAGCTTTCTGTCCCTTATGTCCTTTACCAGCTTGAGTACCTTGACCCGAACCTTGACCGCGACCGATACGCTTAATGTTCTTATGTGCGCCCTTTGGGCTTTTAAGAGTTCTTAAAGTTAACATATAAACCTCTATTATTTTACAATCTCAAGCCACTGGATCATTGCTTTAATCATTCCGCGAACTGCTGGAGTATTCTCTAGAGTTTTAACGTGATTAAGTCTTCTTAGACCAAGTCCTCTGATTGTAGCTTTTTGCTTTTCAGTACAGCCAATTACACTTCTTGTAAGTTTAATAGTGATTGTATTGCTCATAATTATACCTATTTAACCTTCGCCTTAAGACGTAGACCTTTAGTTTCTACACCACGA
>CAYWMU010000136.1:0-7247 GCA_964459395.1 uncultured Bacteriovorax sp. | reverse complement strand
GAAATCTCCAGCATCCCATTTCTTCTGTAAGTTTGCTTGCTTAGTGACCATCAAACCGGGCCTTTCAGGGAAGGGAACGTAATCATCCCAAATAGAATCCATTGAAATTCTTCCGGTCATGCTCGCCCGAGAAAAGTAGCGAGTGGCCTTAAAGTCACTGCTCTCTTCTTTAAGAGCATTGAGGGCGATCCGAATATTTTGAGCACGAAGTCTCTTCGCTCCTGGGGCCATATCAGGACAGAAGATATGGCGAGAGCCACTCATATAATAGTAAGTAAAGGAAAACTCTCCCTGCTTAAAGAGAGCATTAAGCCAGGTTTCTTTACTAATTTTTTCTTGGGAAACTTTCTGAGTTAGATAAGGATAAATGAATTCATTTTTCCCGATCTTTAAATACTCAGGGCGATCAAGTCGAGTGAGAACCACTCGAGCAACATCCATGCGCTCAAGACCGGCCTTTCCATCCACGCCCCCAACTTCATTCATGAGAATAGTCTCAAGGGTGAATATAGCGCGATTGAGTTCAGATTGTTTTAACCAGAAGTCATAAACCTCGGCCTGTTTTTTATAAACAAATTCTTTAAGAGAATCTTGGGCTTCATTATGCTCTTTAATGAGTTCTCTATTAAGTGTCGTTTTCTTACCATTGATGAGTGTTAATTTATTGTGCTCAGGAAGAGTAAGAGTCGTATAGAATGAAACAGTCTTAGTCATTCTCTCTTCCCACTCAGTAAAGCGCTCGATAGCGAAATCTCTTCCTTTCGCTAACTCTGACTCCACTCGATCTAAAATATAATCTAAGTCATAACGAGCATTCTCACTTAGATAAAAATCACTCTTTCTTAAATCAAAATAGAGAGTATCGAGCGTAGTTCTAAAGAACATATCCCATGATTTGTGATTTTTATCATAGGCCCCATCCTCTAAGATCTTTCTCAGAAGAAAAGTGTGGTTCGCAATTTTTTGACTCACTAAACTTTTAGAGCCTTTATGCTGATCATATTGTCTTCGATTAAAAAGATGATCATTGGGAAAACTGAAGTTAGAAAGGAATGAGAGATCTTTTACTAACTTATCATACTGCTGTTGAATTTTTTGGACGAGGACCACGGCCTTCTGACGATTCAGTTGCTTTAAATTATAATCTTCTGAGAGTTCTGATTTTTTAAGATCCAAAACCTCTTTAAAGCTCTTTCTCAAATCCTCGGTTACTTTCTTTGATGGAAACTTTTTATTCTTTTCTAGTTTACTCTTCTCATTTCTAATCCAGGCAAGTTTCTTCTCCATAGTTGGGAGAAGATCCTTAATAGTCTCCACGTCCACATCGCCATTTAGTTCAGGAATCCAGTACCCCTGCCCCCGATAGGCGATTAACTTATTATTAAAGCTTTCTTCGGTTTTCGGTCCGCAAACAGCAGTACGAAAAGTCGTGAAGGCCTTCTCATAGTTATAAATATGACGTTCAATCTTTCCTTCCCACTTCACCCCACTGGCGCAAGATGGGAGCGAGGTAAAGCTCAGTAAAAGAATGGTCGTTCTAGTGACTAAGTTCTTTAACAAAGTGAGACTCCCATAACCCTAAACAAGTACGGTTGCTTAAAACAAGTAAAACTGAATCAGATTCAGCAAAACTATCAATTTGTCCTCGAAGATCATCTAGCTTATCAACGACAACTGAAGTGACACCCTTATCATTAATCTCACGGGACAGACGATCACTATCAAGATCATCTTTTCCAATGGCCGTGGTCTTAATATTAGACTTAGCAATAATCACTTTATCTGAAAGAGCGAGAGCATCTCTGAATTCATCTTGGAAGATATTACTTCGAGCTGTTGCGGAAATTGGTTCAAAGATCGTTAATAACTTTTTATTTTTAAAACGGGCACGAATAGCATCAACTGTTACTCTAATAGCGCGTGGGTGATGAGCGAAGTCATCAATCACGACCATCCCTTTATACTTACCTCGAATTTCCTGACGACGTTTAACCATCAAAAGATTCTTAACTGAATTCACCACATCACTTGTTGCAAATCCTTCCTTAAGAAGGAAAAGAATACAGGAAGTGATATTTAAAATATTATGTTCCCCTACGATATTAGTAGTGAATGAAATGTCTTCTCCCTGCCAATGAAGTTTAAACGTGGATCCCTCTTCAGTAGTGACAATATCTTTAGGCCCAATGACAGAGCCTGGGCCATAAAGCATCCAGCGATCACTCTTATCATCATAATCTCGATAAAGTTTCATTGCTGACTCATATTCTTGATTGAAAATAATAGAGCCTGAAATCTTAGGCATTACATCGCGAAACTCATCTTCAATTTTTTCCATGGAAGAGAAAATATCAGCGTGATCAAACTCAAGAGAAGTGAGAATCATGTGCTTCAGTTCATAGAGACGAAACTTTGAGATTTTATGAAAGTAAGCCGAATCATATTCATCAGACTCAATAATAAAATAATCTTTTCCAAGGTAAGAAGGCTCACGCCCTTCAATAATTCCACCGACAAGATAACCTGGGTCTTGCTTTAAATACTCAAGCATCTGTGTGAGAAAATAGGTTGTCGTGGTTTTACCGTGAGTTCCTGCGATTCCTACCACATTCTTACTTTTTAAAACTAAGGAACCAATGGCCGATGGAAAAGAAGTAAAAGGAACCCCTACTCCTTCAAGCATGCGAGCAACATCAGACTTTCCACCAACGGAATTTCCCACCACAATCAAATCAAAACCTTTGAGATACTCCACAGTGACATCATCAAGCTTCATCAAAGGTATTCCCGTGGTCTCAAGAAATGTCGACATCGGAGGATAATAAGCAGAGTCAGCTCCATGCACTTCATAACCCGCTTGCTTCATTAAACAAGCTGCAGGGCCCATGCCGGCACCACAAATGCGGTAGAAAAATATTTTTTTAAACTCGTGGGCACGAGCGATGAGATTTTCTTGTGAAATTAAGTGAGAGAGATCCATAACATTCCTTTCCTTGGAGTTCTGCATCTATATTAACAGAACTCCGGGAAAGAAAGAATCAAGAATATTAATGGATTAGAGAGGAATTCCCTCAATTAGTCGGTTGCCGCAATAACTAGTGATCTTCTTTACCAATTTATTGGCCTCACTTCTAAACGGAGTGAGGATTTGCCATGACCAAGCGATAGAAGTTTTCGGACAATGAGCAAAGCTTGGAATCATCATCTCTGAGTTTTCTTCATTTAATAGCTGTTCAAAACCGTAGGTTACTGCAGCCATCGGCATTCTTCCCGCATTGTATTCGCGAACAAATAAATCCGTAGTTAACCAAAACTTAGTCTGAGATTTAGCAATCTGGCGATTCTCAATCATATGAATATAACTCGCAAGAACACGTCCAGGGTAATGTCTCATGATTTCATCATAAGCTTCCGGGTCTTTTCCCACATCATCACCAAGTAGAATAAACTTTGCTTCTGGATTTTCTTTCATCAATTTCACAAGGTAATTCACTTTGTGAGTAAGCTTATCTTCCCAGCGAGAAAGCTTTCTTAGCTCAAGTTCTTTGAACTCAATATTATGAATCCCTAAATCATTAATGATTTTATTTCGAAGAAGAGAAGGACCTGCGGAGAGAATATGCAACTCATCAGTATAACGGGCCAGTTCCTGATAAAAAGTTGGAATGGCGGTAAAAACTAGATTAGTCGTCAGCGCATTTCGTGCGGCCTCCACCTCATTACCGGAATTAATAATTTTAATCGTATCATCCAGGTCACTGACCACAATGATTTTAGCAAAGAGTGAAAAAGAAAAGACGAGAGAGAATAAAAGGGTGAGTGTTTTCATTCAACAATTTAAGCAGAGTTCAAAGGTAGACGGAAAGACGCTTGGCAGAAAATAATCGATAATTATTGATCATCAGAGCAGATATAAACCTTCATCGCCTTCTCTTTACTCGCATTTTCAAAGACTTCGTAGGCCTTCATCATTTCACTGAGTTTAAATCGATGGGTAATCAGTCTGTCAGCTCCGATTTTTCCGGATTTTAAAGTTTGGAGCAACATTGGCGTACTATAAGTCGAAACAAGTCCTGTGGTAATCGTAATATTCTTAATCCATAACTCCTGTAAATGGAGTTCTACACTTTTTCCGTGGACTCCAACGTTAGCAATATGACCTCCTGGACGAATGATTTTCTGGCAAATCTCAAAGGTCGCCGGTATCCCCACTGCTTCAATCGCCACATCCACTCCCATCTCATTAGTTAGATTCATAATAGCATCAACCACATTTTCTTGTCCGGAATCAATCACATCAGTTGCACCCAATTCAAAGCCAACTTTTAGTCTTTCTTCATCAAGATCCACTAAAATGATTCGAGAAGGTGAATAAAATTGGGCCGTCAGCAGTGTGGCCATTCCAACCGGCCCCGCTCCCACAATAACCACAGCATCACCAGGTTTTACTTTTCCTGAGAGAACACCAATTTCAAAACCTGTTGGTAGAATATCACTTAACATCAAGAGGGCCTCTTCCTTCACTCCCTCTGGAATTTTATGAAGACTATTATCCGCATGAGGTATTCTTACAAATTCAGCTTGAGTTCCATCAATTTTATGACCGAGAATCCAGCCACCATCTTCGCAATGAGCATAGAGCTGTTTTTTACAGTAATTGCATTTTCCACATGAAGTCACACAAGAAATAAGAACATGGTCACCTTTCTTAAAGTTAGTAACCGCTTCTCCAACTTCCTCCACAATGCCAATCCCTTCATGTCCTAAAACTCTTCCCTCTATTACAGCGGGCACATCACCTTTAAGGATATGAAGATCAGTTCCACAAATAGTGGTCCTCGTAATTTTAACAATTGCATCAGTTGGTTTTAGCATTTCGGGATTCTTAACTTCCGTCCATTCTTTCTTTCCTGGACCTTGATAGACGAGTGCTTTCATTCTTTACTCCTTGTTCTCTTAGAGAATCTTAAGAGTAAAGAAAGAGATTTTAAATGAACTCAAACAAAAGAGAATTAGTGATGACTTACCTAATCAAGACTTTGCCAAACAAGCTTTCCAACTTTTTTAGAAAAAGAAATACGGCGTATCTTTTTGACAAATTTCAATCATTTCTTTTCAATCTTAATGTCCGGCCATTCCGCATTACTCTTGACGTCTATCTTCCTATACTTATTTCCATCTATAACCAACAAACTTAGTCCTTGACTCCTCTCCCAATCCCCTATCGGCAAAAGCATAACGCCATTACTTAGCTTTATAAATTCTAAGTGACTTAAGTCTCGAGGAACAACAAAAGCTCCAGGGGAACCCGATACAACTTCATCTTTCTTACGATTCCAAAAAAATGGTGCAGAACTGTCAAAAATTAAAGTATCTTGAAAGTAGTTACTAATTCTAAGATGATCAAATTTTCCATTCTCCAAGAAGTCCTTTGGAACTTGGTCCTTGGATTTAACTTTTTCTAAAGGAACTTTAACAAATTCAGCTTTAGAAAAGTCCATATCATTACCGATGTAGACAAACCCATTAGTGTAAGGACTTGAAACAAGATCCCTAAATTCTTTATATTCTTTCTCATCATCGGTTAGTAGGACATTATAGCGTCCCCATGTAAAGTATTCTTCTGGATCTACATATATTAAGACGTTTACATACTTTTTGAAGACATACTTATGAACTTTTTTACCACCAAAAAAAATGTAATAAGCAGTATCTCCTTCTTTAATTCCCAACTGAAGGTCATCAATATTTACTTTGCGTACTACAGTATCATCATTCGATAATCTTTCTTTAGGTAAATCAAAAAAAACTTTCTCATCGAGAGGTCTTTTAAAAGAAAAAAAGCTTAAATACATAATAGGATAAAACTCTCCTTTAATTTCATACGGAGGAGGGTAATGATACTCTCTAGCATTTGCAGTGAAAGCAATAGTGAATAGAAAGATTGGAAATATAAAATTTAACATAATCATAATACCTCAATCATTTTAATTTTTTTATCATCGCTAATTCTAAATCTCGCAGTGTAGTCTATGCATCCACCATTCGCAGGGTCGGCAATAGTAACATATAACCAATAATGTAGTGTTCACACAAAGTCTTCCGTTTGAGGTCAGCCATATTTTGTCACTTTCCACTTAGTTACAAATCCTCTTTTCTCTAATTCTTCAAATATAATTTCTCTTTCCTTTAACCGCATTTGCCTGAAGCTTAACGGCTCTTTCCGTAGTTCCATTAATCTTCTACTGCATTCAAAATAAAACAAATCATGGTCATTTTTATTATAAGGCATGTCGGCGTTTTCAAAAAATAATGATGGTGTAGACCATTTATTTCCATAAATCTTAAGGCGATTATTGGATATATTCATCGCAGTCTTAAGATTTGTTTGGCCATTACTCATGATCTCTCTTAATTCCTTTATCCCAACTTCTACAGCGCCATTATGTTGAGGCATTCGGGGCAGCGACCTTAAATGAATCACCTTATGTTGTTCTAGCAATTCTCGCACATCTTTATTGTAGCTCGTTATATCCGACTGCCAAAGCTGCATCGGTAGAGCTCTTTCAAAAAATCGAATTTTATCTGATGAACGATGACGTTTCTTCTCACGTTCAACAGGTGGAATATCAGATTCATCCAACGTCTTTCTAATTGAACCTGTTGAGACATTCACACCTTTAAATCTAGATAAGACTTGCTTGATATATTTAAGGCCTGATTTTGGAGCACTACTTTTAATTCGAAGAATTTCATCGACTACTTGTTGTGAGATCTTGCGGCCCTTCCTCTTATCCCCATCTTTTGCAGGAGCATATCCTTCAAGTCCTTTAGGCCCATGCTCTCGATATTTTTTAAGCCAAGCAATGAGAGTTCCTGGAGTAATTCCCCAAGTCTTACAAAAATCTTCCTGTGTAAGACCACTTTTTTGATACGCTTCAATCGCTTGCCTTCGCTCCTCCCCATGCATCAGCGGGAAGAATCCATCGCAACTCTACTATACCTGGCTTAGCGCTCTTCCCAATCACATTCAGAGAGATCGATAAACAAAGAGTGGCAAAAATAAAAAATGGATTAGACATACAAAGTATTATCTAATCCATTCAATTTTTTAGGAACTTAAGATTTACTTATCTTTCTTATTAATTCCTAAAATTCTTACTAAAACTACTTTATTAGGTAGATAGCAGAGTCACTATTGAATCTGACGGCCTCTGGATAATCTATCTTAAGCAAATAATTCTCGC
>CAYWMU010000135.1:0-7265 GCA_964459395.1 uncultured Bacteriovorax sp. | reverse complement strand
TCATCAGTAGGACTTCGAGGATTCTCTTTAGCTCCTCGGATCTATCTACCTTTAAAAGATTTAGAAAAAACAGGTCTTTTAAAGTTTGGTGCAACAGGAAGTTATGCTTATCACTTTCTTTTTCCAAACTATTTGCCACGTGATTTAGAACTTTTAAAAAAAGATGTTTTCAAAACATTTACTGATCCAGCACTAAGAGTTTCTTTACCTGAAAATTCAAGCGGACAAACAGCGCGAGCAGTTAACATGCTGACTAATTTTATGTCTTTAGCCGCTCTTATTGGATTGATACTTTCTCTCGTTGGAATTTTCTATCTTTATCAGTCCCATTTTGCGGCCCGTTTGAAAGATTACTGCCTTCTTTATCTTCATGGTCTTACGAAGACAAAACTTGTGACGTGGCTGATTCTTCAGTTCACAGTTGTTTTTACTTTAGTCATGTTGATTCAATTTACTCTTTTCTCTCCTGCTTATTATTGGCTCCGTCCAATACTAGAAGAGAATTTAGGAACTGATCTAGGGGAAAGTCTTTCTCTTAACGTGCTATTTTATCAAATACCTTTTCTGTACACATTATCTGTTTTGATTTTAGTGCCTCTTCTTTTAGGGCTTCTAAGAACACCTATGGGTGTAAGTCTTAAATCCTCTAAGATAGTCATGGGGAGTTTTCGTTATTATGACTTTGCTCCTTTCATCATCTTTTTATGGCTATTTTCTTGGAGTTTGAGTGGGTCTTTAAGAATCGGAAATCTTTTCTTCGGCGGACTTATTATTGTTTTTCTCATCTCCTCTTTCATCGTTAAAGTTTGGCAGTGGAGTATTTTAAAAGTTTTATCAAAAAGGCAGCTTCGTTTTATATCCTTAGAGTTTGGTGTTGCTTTAAGACAAATCGCTCGCTCTGGTCATAAACTGACTTTTTCTTTTTTATCTTTATGCTTGGGTGCCACTCTTATTTCACTCATTCTGCAACTTGATGTAAAGGTTCAGGGTGAATTTGAGCTTAAAGAAGAAAAACCTGCTTTATTTGTTTTTGATATTCAAGAAGAACAAATTGATGAGCTAGTTCAGATTGCTAATGACTTAAAGACTCCCTTAGAGGCCATCACTCCTATGGTCCGTGCACGTCTAGAAACTGTTAATGGAAAAGTTTTTGAAAGAAAGAAGAGGGACGTGAAGCTCCGGGATGAGTCAGATGAGGAGTCTCGTATTCGTAATAATGCTCTCAATCTAACAAGTAGAGATTTTCTTTCTCCTTCTGAACGGATTACTAAAGGTAAAGACTTCAGTGCTTTATCAAGTGATCGACCAATGGTTTCCCTTGAATCTCGATGGGCCCAACGTATGAATATTGGAATTGGTGATCTTTTAAAATTTGATATTCAGGGCGTCGAGTTTGAAGCAGAAGTCGTAAACTTAAAGGAAATAAAATGGACAAGTTTCTATCCAAATTTCTTTGTGAATGTTTCTCCTCCAAGTCTTGAGGGGGCTCCTCGAACATACCTTGCAGTCCTTCCGCAAAAATATACTGATCTCAAAAATGATTTTCAAAGAGCAGTATTGGCAAAGCTACCAAATATCTCTTTTATCGATGTTGAAAATCTCATAGACCAAATTTGGCGACTATTTCTGAAGTCAAAAAGGGCCATCGAGATGATTTCAATTTTAAGTCTTTTTGTTGGTCTTGTTATTCTTTATGGACTTTGTCACGACCAGGTTTATCGCCGCTACTATGATCTTGCTTTGTTCAAGGGGATAGGGATGACCACTCATCAGGTAAGAAAGGCCCTCTTATTTGAATTTGGTCTCCTCTTTTTATTATCTCTAATGACTGGTTTGTTTTTAGGATGGTTTATGGCCCAGGTCATTTCTCAGGAAGCCTTTAAGCTTGCTTGGAGCATAGATTTAAGTCGAATTGTCATTCCTGGACTGGTGCTCATCATTCTTTGTTTGGCCACAATTCTTCTAAGTTCTTACCGAGCATTACGGGCCCACGCGAGAGACCTTTTGTCAGAGAATTAGAGTTTTTGCTTTGCTAACATGTTTTAAAACTTTAGAATGGGCACAATTATGATCGACTTCAACGAAGCAGGGCTGATAGCCTTTTTTTCTCAGTATGCTTATGAACCTATGTACGTTTATGGGTTTATTGTTGCTTTCATGTTTGCTAGCTCCTTTGGACTTCCCGTTCCTGAAGAATTAACACTTATCTCTGCTGGATTAGTGGCCTATATGGCCCATCATCCAGAATTATACCCACCTCCTTACGAGGGGGCGGTCGGAGTTAATGTCTTAACTCTGAGTTTAGTTTGTTTTTTTGCAGTCTTTTTATCAGATCTTACCGTTTATTTTATTGGTAAGTTTTTTGGTACCCAGATCATTAAAACTAAGTTCTTTCAAAAACAAGTCGCAGGTAATGGTTTCGATAGAATTAATTCATGGTTTACTAAATATGGCCCTTTGGCCTGTGGTATTTTCCGTTTTACTCCAGGACTGCGATTCCCAGGACATATGAGTTGTGGTCTCTTTGGGATACCTGTGTGGAAGTTTATGCTGGTGGATGGTACGGCGGCCCTCATTTCTGTACCGACACAAGTTTACTTCGTGGCAACTTATGGGGATCTTATTTTAGACAAGATCAAAGAATTCAAAGGTTACGCAATAATTGTTCTAGGAGTGATTTTCCTGTTCTGGTTATTGAAGAAAGTTTATCTGAAACACGTTCGAAAAAATGCCTAAAGGAATATCTCGCAAGCCTCTTCAAGTTTAAGTGCAAAGCCTTTTCTAAATTCACCTAAAGATTGATATTTAAAGCGCAGAGTTTTCTCTTCAGCAGTTTTACTCATTTCAATTGGAGTACTAGACCAATCAATCTTAGAAAAAATGATGATTTCACCATTTTCGGAATTCAGTTCTAAAGGCTCTATACCAAGAGTATATTGAACGCTTAATCCTCCTTGAGCTCCAAGAGATTTTGCAGCTTCAATCAGATGAGGGCGAACATTAGGATTCTTGATTTTTAGGATTTCCATGTTGTTTGATTCATTACTTTGGGCCCCCCATCTTTTAGGGCCTAGTTCTATAGTTTGAAGATCCTGGTCTTTAGTCGTTTCAAGATATCTGTAATAGAAATTGCTAAGAGTCTCGATCATATAATCAAGAAGGGCCTGGGAGTCTGAGAAGTGAGAAGCAATTTTTTGTTTTTGAAGTTCAATTATCTGCTTATTGTCCATTAAGTACGCTCTCATAATTGGATTGAATTTTATAAATCATCAGTTCAAAAAGAGGCAGAAGTTCGCTTTTTTTATTTTCAAGACAAATTTTTTCAAGGTGACTAAGAATCAATTTTTTTTCAGCATTAATATCTTCATCGACTTTCTTGATGGCTTCAAAGTACTGTTCTTTAGTCCAAGGGATCGAAGTGTCTGGATTGTGTCTAAGAGAGTAAACACCATCCTTAAGTTCTGGATAAATTTCACAGAGCTTCTGAGTTACAAAATTAATCTGACCATTGAGAATGTCAAGGAATGCTGGTTTACCGCTAGTAACAGTTGCGTCAACAATATCATCGGCCATTTGAAAAATAAGACCAATTCTTTCACCGATTTCAGCAAGAACATCAATATTAGGATAGGCGGCAAGTTTACCAGGTGTAGTTAGGCACCAACGGATAAGCCCCCCTGTTTTTTTGATCGCAATTTCTCTTAACTCATCTTTTTCAACGAAACTCTTATTTTTGAGAGTGTATTGCAGCCACTCCCCATCAGCGAGGTCTTGGATAGCAATAGTGAGGTCAATAAGAATTTCTTGTTTATAGGTCTGCGCAAGCTCCTTCATAATAGTTGCGAGGACATAATCTCCAGCAAGAATTGAGGTCGTATTGTTGTGAAGAGCGTTGAGCGTCGGGGAGTTTCTGCGTGTATCACTTCCATCAATGACATCATCATGGATAAGAGAAGCGAGGTGAGTAAGTTCCACTGATCTAGCAAAGGGCATTAAGTCTTTTATTTCTAGATCAAAGAGACGTCCGACTAAGAATAGAAGACCTGGGCGAAATTTTTTCCCACTGGACTCCACCAATGAATTTAATTCATCGGCAAGAGTGCTGGATGTTTTCTCGTTCATTTTAAGGCTAAGTTGTTCTAGTGATGCCTTAAGTTCATCGATATTCATTTGAGTCCATTGTCCTTAGTAGAACCCACAAGATAGGGGATGGAAAAGAATTAGGCAAGTCCGTTAGGAGGAAAAGAACGTAATAAAATCAAGATTTTTGCCAGAAGCACAGTCTTCATTTATTCTGGAATACGTGAGGTGTCATTTTTACAAAGTTTGAAGCTTGAGCATAGACTTTTATAGATGTTTGATATATAAAACCTTTCTATGCGTAACCAATTTCTTCCCCATTTCATTGTAGTTTCAGCGCTTCACCTAGCGGTAATATTTGGTGGAATCACTATGATGCAAAAGGAGAATGTCCTTTCAAGCGTAAGTATTTCCCCAAATAAACTAAAACTTCAAATTGCTACGCAGTTAAAAAAATCTGAACCCAAGCCTCAAGTAAAAAAGACGGCCGCAAAGAAAACGCCAATTAAAGAAAAGAGCGAACCCAAGCCTGTACCAGAAGAAAACAAGAAAATTTCTGAAGAGGTAGTAGAAGAAACTATTATATCCTCAGCTCCAACTCAGGCCATCGATGATATCCGCTCTCTTTACAAGGCTCAACTACGTTCAAAAATCGAAGAAAATAAATACTATCCACCGATGAGTCGCCGCCTTGGCCAGCAAGGCACTGTTGTTGTTGCCTTTACGCTTTTAAAAGATGGTCATATCATAGATGTGAAAGTTGAAGATCCATCTCCATACGAGCGTTTGAATGCCTCTGCTCTAGAAGCGGTTAGAAAAGTAAAACGTTTTATGCCAATACCTCAAGAGTTAGGCGAGTCTAAAATGGATATCAAGGTACCACTTAAGTTTTTCACTATATAAGATTTAAAAGGGATTTTTATGCGTCTTATCGACTTCATTAATGCTGGTGGTTCAATCACCTGGATACTTGTAGCTATGAATGTTCTCGGCTTCTCTCTTATCCTCTGGAGGGCCTTTGCTTTCAGAGATTTTCAAAAGAATATGGAAACTAACTCTTCTGAACTTGCTAAGAATCTTAAATCTAAATTTGCAGGAAAGGATCTCTTTTCTCATCTCGATCTTGTTAAGGATGGAGTCTTTCAAAGAGTGCATGAACTTGAATTTGGAATGAATACCATCAAAGTTATTGCAACTACAGCTCCTTTACTTGGACTATTAGGTACAGTGATGGGGATTTATGAAGCTTTCCAGGTTATTTCTCAGACTGGTCTAAGTGATCCTGGGCAATTCGCTTCTGGTATTTCTTTTGCGCTTATTACTACCATCGTAGGTCTTATCGTGGCCATCCCTCACTACATTGCTCATAACTATCTATCGGGAAAACTCGATGACTTTGAAATTCAAATGGAGCAAAAAATAGCCCCTAAGCTTGCAGGGGAATAATTTATGGCCAGACGTAGACGCGATCAACTAACTCTTGATCTTACCCCGCTTATTGATGTGGTATTCCTACTTCTGATTTTCTTCCTCGTAACTTCGGTTTTTAAGAAGGAAGAAGTTGCACTTCTTTTACAACTTCCCAAAACAGAGGAAGGGCAAGGAAGTGAAGAAAAGAAAATGGAAGAAATCACCATTGAACTCACGGATGATGAAGTTGCTTTTAATGGAAAAAAGAGCACGATGGAAGCATTGCCTGATTCACTGAAAGGTTCGAAACCAGAAACCCTCATTAATCTAAGAGTTGATGGAAATGTAAGGTACGAACGTCTTGTGAAAGTTCTTGACCTTTTATCGGCCCAAAAACTAGAAAACATTTCGCTTATCACTAATAAAGAAAAAAAATAAGTAAGGCCCTCGGGCCTTTCTTGTTTTTGAATACCTAAGTTAATGAAATTCAACTCGGTTCTTTATTCTTCCACTCTGTAATCTTTTCTCTCTCTGCCCAACTCTTACCCAAATTCCTCTATGATGCCTCAAAAAGGTTTCTATGATTTTAAGGCTCTTCCTATTAACAATCTCTTTGTTTATGCAAACGACTTGGGCGGGCCAGGAATCTTTATCATTCAGAAATGATCGGGAAGGTAAAAGTCTTTATGATACAAGATCTAATAATAGAAAAATTTCTAACCTTCTCAGAAAAACTAATTCACAAACAGTTGTCAACGCTTACAGAAATGCTTTGAATGAACAGAGTGAACGAAATCTTTGTTCTTACAATTTAAATGAGTCTTTTCTAAATAACCTTGGTCTTAGAAAAGTTTCTAAGTCACAGTTCGAAGGAAGTGTTTATCATTTAAGAGAGTTGGGCGAGATTGATGACGTCGTCGTTCAAATACTTCTCAATTCTTATAATATCTCTCACCGGACGATTTTCTCTGATCATAATGAACATCATCGCTTTCTTGTTGGAACTCATTCTCAGAGAGAAAGGCTTTATCAACTCATAAAAGACTTTCCAACATATCTAGCACGAAATTGTTACGATGAAGCTTATCGACTTCTCTATAACGATTTGAATAAAGAAGTTTCTCTCTCTCAGAATAGTTTGAGAGATTTATTCTTAGAGGCGCGTGATCGCAGGATTATAAATGATGAAATTTATAATTTACTCGAGAGGGCAAGACTTGGAGATCTTCATTTAAAGAGTGTAACTCTTAAAGATTATCATACTAAAATAAAAAATCTTCGTTCGCAGTATCCTCTTCCATTTGAAGAGGAGTACAGCGACTTTGTCACTCAATCAAATTCTTTTAAGCTCACTCATCGCCAACAGCTGTTGGCCCAATACTCTGATCTCCAAATTATTATCATGGGGAACTTAATCAAAAAACTTCGAACACGTCTTGAAAGTGATCGAATTGAGATATGGGTTTATGAGCAAGATGGTGAGATAGAAGTGATCCCACTCGAACCTATGGAGCGCTTTAGATTTTCTTTAAAGATTTTAAGGAAAGAGATGAGTCAGCTCGCTTTGAATACTCAATTCAAGGGGCGTGCTCCTTCGTATATGGATCTCATTGCAGCTTCTTTTGAAATAGGAATTATTGCAGGTACTGAACTCGATGAATTGGGAGGACTTGAAGAGATTTGGAATCCAAGAAAAACTTTCTGGGATAAAGCTTCTTTTTGGGTCAGGTCTTTTAGTTCTGTTGCCACAATTATGATCCCCCCTCCATATGGGT
>CAYWMU010000134.1:0-7299 GCA_964459395.1 uncultured Bacteriovorax sp. | reverse complement strand
CTGCTAAAAAAGCAACTGCTAAGAAAGCTGCTCCAGCTAAAAAAGCAACTGCTAAGAAAGCTACAGCTAAAAAAGTTGCTGCTCCTAAAAAAGCTACAGCTAAAAAAGTTGCTACAAAAAAAGTTGCAACTAAAAAAGCAGCTCCTAAAAAAGCAAAGGTTAAAACAGCTCGTAAGCCAAATGCAGCTTTCATGAGACCGCTTAACCCATCTAAAGAGCTTTCTGAAATTGTTGGATCTAACGCGATCCCTCGCACAGAAGTTATGAAGAAAGTATGGCAGTACATCAAGAAGCATGACCTTCAAGATGCTAAAAACCGTCGTGCAATCAACGCTGACGATAAGCTTAAAGCTGTATTTGGTGGAAAAAAACAAGTTACTATGTTTGAACTAACAAAACTTGTTTCTAATCACCTTAAGTAATCTTTAACTAGATACTTTAATGAGGGCCACTTCGGTGGCCCTTTTTTATTCTCTTTTTTGACGCCTTTCCTTGAGTTTTCCCATCAAATTAGCGATGATACCCCTGTTTTAGTAATACAAGGGAGTATTAATGAATAAACTATTGCTAGTGCTAGTGATGATGGCCCTAGGCCTTTCAAGCTGTACAAAGAAAAGAGATCTAGATGAACTTGCACTTCGTCTAATCTCACCACAAAAAGTTGCAGGATTCGATCCAATTCAGGCTTCGGATATGTACTCAAACAATGAAATAGGTAAGGTCTACGAAGGTCTTTATGAGTTTCATCCATTCAAGCGTCCATATGAGCTTATGCCAAACTTGGCAGAGGCCATGCCGGAAGTAAGTAAGGATGGACTTACTTATACTATTAAAGTCAAAAAAGGCGTTAAATTCCAAGATTCTCCTGCTTTCCCTGAGGGTAAAGGACGTGAAATGAACGCTCATGACTTTGTTTACTCTTGGAAGCGTCTTGCTGATCCAAAGCACATGGCCAAGGGTTGGTGGGTTTTTGATGGAAAAATCAAAGGTCTAAATGAGTGGAGAGATAAGTATGCTTCTGCAGAGACGACAAACTACGATGAAGAAATCGAAGGTGTAAAAGCTCTTGATGACTATACTCTTCAAATTAAGCTTATTAAACCTTATCCGCAGTTCTTATATGCTACAGCTATGCCATACACTTTCGTAGTTGCTAAGGAAGCTGTTGAGCACTTCGGAAAAGAGTTCCTTAATCATCCAGTGGGAACTGGTCCATTCATTCTTCCTCGTTTTAACCAAGCGAACACTATTGTTTATACGAAGAACCCAACTTTCCGTGTAAAACCCTTCCCATCTGATGATCCAGCAAAGAAGGATTTAAAAGTTCCTCTAGTGGATAAGATTTATGTTGAGATCATTCCTGAGTCTCAGCCAAAGTGGTTATCTTTCCAAAAAGCACGTGTAGATATGCTTGAGATTCCTAAGGATAACTTTGACCAAGCGGTTGTTTCTGGTGGTCTCTCACCTGAACTAAAGGCCAAAGGGATTGATCTTATTTCAGCAACAATGCTTGATGTAACTTTTTATGCCTTTAACCACGAGGATCCACTTTTTAAAGACAATAAGAAACTTCGCCAAGCGATGATGATGGCCTATGACCGTGATGAGGCCAATAAGCTTTTCTATAATGGTATGTCACGTAAGGCCCAAGGGGTAATCCCTCCAGGTCTAGGTGGTTTTGATGAAAACTTCAAAAACCCATATGGTGAATACAATGTAGAGAAGGCCAAGAAGCTTCTTGCTGAAGCCGGATATCCAAACGGTGAGGGTCTTCCTGAAATCACTGTTCAAACAACGGCTGAGACTATTTCTCGTCAGATGCTTGAATTTTTCGCTAAGTCTATGGCCGATATCGGTATCAAAATTAAAATTGGTACAAACTCATGGCCTGAGCTAGTAAACAAAGTAACTAAGAAGCAACACCAAATGTACACAATGGCATGGGGTGCAGATTATACAGATGCTGAGAACTTTTTAGCTCTCCTTTACTGTCCTAATGCAGCTCCTGGTTCAAACGGATCGAACTACTGTAATCCTAAGTATGATAAGATGTTTGAGAAAGCGACTATCATGCAGGATTCACCTGAAAGAAATAAGCTCTATGCTGAAATGAATGAGTTCTTAGCTGAAGAGACTCCTTGGTTATTCGGCTTCCACCGTACTCGTTTCTTCTTAACACATGCATGGCTTGAGAACTTCAGTTATATGGAGTTCACTCACTCTCAGTTCCAATATCTTGGAATTAATCTCGAAAAGAAAAAAGAATTTATTAATAAATTCTAAATCAATAAGGGGCCCATCAGTGATGGGCCCTTTTTTTTGATATTAGGGTTTAAATGATTGAGTTGTGTTGTTAGTATAGAGCAAACAATACATCTACTCATAGTAGTCTTATCTGTCATTACGACTTCCTCTGCTATGTATAAACGAAAAGAGGTGGTGGAATTGTGAATTTTTGGAGTAAAACTCTCGTCTCAATTTTTCTTTTTATCCTGGTCATTCTAAGTATCTACTTGAGCCTAGAAGAGCACGTCTGGAAGTATAGAGAAGATCTTATCTACTATACGCTTCAGCACCTGAAGTTAGTGGGTCAATCCATGCTTATTGCTATAGTTCTTGGTGTTAGTATTGGAATTATTCTGAGTCGTAAGAAGTTTAGTCAGCAGGCCGAGAAAATCATTCAAATCTTTAATATCGGTAATACCATTCCAACAATGGCCGTTTTAGCTCTGGCCCTGGTTATTTTGGGTATTGGAGATGGGCCAGCTATTCTCGCACTCTTTATGGCCTCTATTCTTCCTATTGTTCGAAATACTTTTGAAGGGCTAAGAAATACTTCTCCTTCGCTTCTAGAATCCGCAAAAGGCGTAGGAATGACTCCATGGCAAAGTCTATGGAGAGTTGAGCTTCCCAATGCTACAGCGGTCATACTTGCTGGAATTCGCACAGCACTCGCCATCAACGTAGGTACCGCACCATTATCCTTTCTGATTGGAGGAGATAGTTTAGGGGGGCTTATTTTCCCTGGGATCTATCTCAATAACCAAGAGCAACTCATTATTGGTGCTACGGCCACCGCGGCCCTGGCCCTTATCATTGACGGCATTGTCTCTATCGGGGGGCATATTTATTTAAATAAGAGGGGGCTTATCTCATGAAGTTACTTCTTATTGTTATATTTTTTCTTCCTTCCATAATTTTTGGTCAAACTCTCAGGATTGGAGGGAAGAACTTTACAGAACAATTTCTTCTGGCCTCCATTGCTGGACAATACTTAAAGCATCAGGGTTTTAATGTTGATGTTAAAACGGGACTGGGAACTCTTCTCATGCGCAAGGCCCTGGAAGAGGATCAGCTCGATATTGTCTGGGATTACACAGGAACAGCACTTATTGTTTATCATCACGTCAAAGAGAAGATGACCGGTAGAGCAAGCTATGACCTTGCCAAAAAACTCGATGAACCAAAGAACCTTATTTGGCTTGAGCCGTCACGTCTTGATAACGGTTATGCTTTAACCATGCCCCGAGAAGTCTCAGAGAAACTCTCTATTAAGACTATTGAAGACCTGGCTCGTTATATCAAGAAAGAGCATCAAGAAGATCCAGATAAAAAAAATCTTTTGGCCGTGGACTTTGAGTTTGCATCTCGACCAGATGGACTTAAGCCTTTGCAAGAAGCTTATGAATTCTCCTTTAAAAGAAATGAGATCAAACAAATGGATCCAGGGTTAGTGTATATGGCCCTAAAAAATCAGCAAGTACTTGTGGGACTCGCTTTCCCATCCGATGGTCGAATTAGTGGATTTAATTTAGTTGTTCTCGAAGATAATCGACAGTTCTTTCCATCCTACTTTGTTACGGCAGTGGTCAGGAAAGCTGTACTTGAGAAACATCCTAAGCTTGCCACCTATTTAAATAATATTGCGGCGAAACTCGATACTCCTAAAATGACTGAACTTAATCGCAGGGTAGATATCGATCATGAAAGTATCGAGAAAGTGGCCCGAGACTTTTTAAAACAAGAGGGGTTAGTACCATGAATATTTGGGATTATCTTGTTTCAGAATGGCCTTTTATTCTGGATTTAACTCTTCAACATATGCTTTTAGTGGGAGTTGCCGTTGGGCTTGCTATTCTTATTGGCGTGCCTCTTGGAATTCTTATGACTCGTTACCGTTGGATGGCCCCACCTGTTCTGGCCCTGGCAACAGTAATACTAACTCTTCCATCCATTGCTCTCTTCGGATTTATGATTCCCATCTTTTCAAAGTTTGGAGCAGGACTCGGTAAAGGGCCTGCTATTACTGCTGTTTTCTTATACTCACTTCTTCCAATCCTCACCAATACATTTACGGCACTTGATCAAGTGGATAAAGGGATTAAAGAAGCCGGACGTGGGATTGGGATGACTTTCTGGCAAAGGCTAAGAATGGTGGATCTACCTCTATCGGTTCCGGTTATTTTAGGAGGAGTCAGATCAGCAGTCGTGATGAATATCGGAGTCATGACAATCGCAGCAGTTATTGGAGCGGGTGGATTAGGAGTTCTTATTTTAAGGGCCATCAGTCAAAGTAGTGCTGAAAAATTGTTAGTTGGAGTAATGGCAGTAAGCCTTCTTGCTGTAACCATGGATTTCTTTTTACAGTGGTTACAAAAAACACTTACCCCTAAGGGAGTTCAGAAATGATTCAACTTGAAAACTTATCTAAAACATATACTCAGAATAATAACGTTATCAAAGCGGTGAATTCGGTAAATCTCTCTGTGGCAGAAGGAGAAATTTGTGTTTTTCTTGGACCTTCAGGATGCGGTAAAACCACCACTCTTAAAATGATTAATCGTTTAATCAAACCAAGTTCAGGACGTGTTTTCATCAATGGCGAAGATACTTCGGGAATTGATGAAGTCACGTTAAGACGAAATATTGGATACGTGATTCAACAGATCGGTCTTTTCCCTAATATGACCATTGAAGAAAATATTACGATTGTTCCTAAACTTTTAGGTTGGGATAAAACGAAATGCCGTGATCGGGCTAAAGAATTAATGTCCATGGTTGCCATGGATCCTAATAGATTTCTTACTCGTTACCCTAAGGAACTCTCCGGAGGTCAGCAACAAAGGATTGGTGTTATTCGCGCCCTGGCGGCAGATGCTCCTATTCTTCTGATGGATGAACCTTTTGGAGCTGTTGACCCTATCAATCGTGAATCCATTCAAAATGAATTTTTTCAGATGCAAAGACAGTTAAAAAAGACCGTCATAATGGTGAGTCACGATATTGATGAGGCCATAAAATTAGGTGATAGAGTAGCTATTTTTAGGGCCGGCGAACTTCTTCAATATGCTCATCCTGATGCTCTTCTAGCAAGACCAAAGGATGAGTTCGTTGCGGCCTTTGTAGGACAAGACCGAACTCTTAAAAGGCTCCTCTTAGTTAATGCGGGAGAAGCAGCAACGAGTACACCTACCGTTAACCCTGAGACTTCCGTTCACGAGGCACTCAACCTAATGGATGAGTACGACACACGGAACCTCACGGTTCTCAATGATGGGGGATGTGCTATTGGTTATGTTGCCCGTAGATCTCTAAGGGGGCAGAATGGATCATGTGAATCCCATATTCAGCCTTTTAAATCAGAAGCCTTTCCAGAAGAAAACCTACGGGTTCTCCTTTCAAAAATGTATGAATTCAACCTGAGCTGGCTACCAGTTCTTGATGAGAATAAAAAGTACATGGGTGAAGTCACTCAAGACTCAATTGCGGATTACCTGAGTTCAGGTAAGAGTAGGGGGCTCGTTTAAAACTTCAAGATTGTTTTAAACTCCTTTAAAAGGTCTGCTTCTAAAAGATTGGCCCCTCTCGGAGATTGGACAAACTCTTTACAGTGTAGAGTGGGATTTCCATTGGGAAAAGTTTTAGAGCCGGAGTAATAGGCCTTACATTGTTTGAAGTAGTAATCTAAAAGCTCAGGAAAATTTTCTTTCATATGATTAAAGATCGCCCTCACTTTAAGGTCATCTAAGCTCGAGAAAATTTCATCTGGTATAGGGTCAAGGGATTTAAAAGTTTCAATAACAGCATCTCTTCTCGTTGGAAGGGACGCGAGAAGTTTGACTCTATTCCATGAGTAATTAAAGAGCTCTCCTTTGGATGGATTCTCTAGAAGATAAACAGTGTAAAAAAGATCCTCAAGACGGGTGGTTGATTTAAATTGGGCCTTAAGAATTTGAAAGGCCAGCTCGCGATCACTACTTTTCTCAGGGGTGTATAGCTTTTTCTGGGAAAATTCATTTACAGGGCCAAGACATGCCGGATGAAGAAGGGCATCTATTTTTTTTAGAAAGTCTTCTTTACTCCCAAGTTTTACGTAGATTTGTTCTAACTGAGTCCAGATTTCTTTTTGCACAAACTCTTTTTTACAATAAAACTCACTTAAAGTGCTTTTCACTGCATGAGTGAGAAAGTCCCACTGTCCAATAGGAGAGTTTGGATAAGGTTTGGTGAGTTCAGCTAACTGATAGGCCGTTTCCGGATTAGTTTTATCTCGTTCCCAAAAGGCCTTAAGATCGTCCCAGCAGGGATCTTCTTTTGATATACATTCTTTAAGATATTTTAGTCCGATCTCATGGCGTCGGGCCCCAAAGACTTCATCACTTTTTAGTGGGGCCCATGAATAAATATTTTCTATTTTGTTGAAATCTGTCTTATCTAATTTTTTTTGTTTAAGGAGGTTTTGGGCATAAAGGTTACCCATCTCTAAGACCATTCTTTGCCATTCACCTTGCCTCTGAGAAGGCCTAATATCCATAGCATGGTCAAGAAACTCTTGATGAGACCCTTCCGTGGCCAGGGCCTTTAAATCTTCTAGATTATAGGTCACCGCCCCCCATAGACTTGGGGTGGTAAAAAGGACTAGAAAAAGGCTTAGAGTTTTAGGCATGTGATTATTTTATGAGGCCCTGCAGAAGGAGTCAAATAACTCATTGCTAGGACTATGGTGCAGGTGCTAGAGTGGGCCAATTAAACGATGGAGGCAACGTGACTGCGGGTATACCTGTTGTATTGAATAAAACTATTCAAAATTCTTGGACTGTCTTTTATTACGAGGAATTTGAGCATTTACTACTCAAACACCAAACAGCTTGTGAAGAGCTTGAGCAACTGATCATCTTCAGTGAATCTTATGAAAATAAAAATGGCTTTAGGAGAGAAATTATTCTTAATACCTTTCCTTTTCTTTGCACGGTTTTTCCGCAAGAAAAGAGCATCTATGTTGGGACAAGAAGATTAAGC
>CAYWMU010000133.1:0-7377 GCA_964459395.1 uncultured Bacteriovorax sp. | reverse complement strand
TACTCCTATAAGTTAAGTACTGACTAGTGGACCGGTCCTACAAGGGGCTATCACAAGGTGTATGATATTGATCATGGATTAAAATCTGATGATGAAACATTAATTCTTTTAAAGACAGGTCAAGTCATCAAAGTTTCCAGGGATGATCAAAAACTTCTTCCTGCACCATTTAGTTCTACTGACGAGAATTGGTATAAGTTTACTATTGATAACAATAGATATCTCTTGAGTTGGGAGAGGATTGAAGCCTCTGAAGATAATACGGAGAAAGATTTCTTCTTAAGTAGTCGTGCCAGTTATGTACCAACAACTGTTGCCTCTATGGCCGTGGCACAGAGTTACCATAGGGAAGCGAGAAGGGGATGGACTGAGGACGCTCAATGCTTCAATAAGGGAATGGTTTGGAAATATGAATGGTGGAGGAAACACAGTTTGAAGTCCATGAGCTTGTTCATCTTCTTTACTAGAACTTACATCCGTAAATATAATTTTGAGTGGTGGTTCCATATTGCTCCCTATTTTCATGTCATGCATGAAGGCAAGGTGGTTGAAAGGGTTATGGATATTAAATATACTAGAAACCCTTTGCCTTTCAAAAAATGGTCTGACATTTTCATGAGGAATGATGCGACTTGCAAGATTATTACCAAGTATTCTGATTATGCGGATTATCCGTATACAGGAAATTGTTACTTTATGAGAACTAATATGTATATGTATCAGCCAGCAGATTTAGAGATGGAAGAAGCTTGGGGGGACAGTAAGGATGCTTTTCTAATGAATGAAGTTAAAGGTGCCTATGAGCAATGCTTCAAAATGAGTATTTAAACTTGGTTTTATTATTGCTTATTTGATAAACGATACGGGTTGTAAAACAGTTTTTACAACCCATTTTTTTTTAATTTTCTAGAGTTTTATTTAACTCAAATCGAGAAATAGTATGGGGCACTCACATCAACCAAAAAAGTTTAACAATATACTTCTAGCATTCACACTAAATGCTAGTTTTGCTGTTTTGGAATTCTTTGGAGGTCTTTATACAAATAGCGTCGCTATAATGTCTGATGCGCTCCACGACTTTGGTGATAGCCTTGCTCTTTTGTTCACTTATTTTGCTGATAGATTGAGTCATCGAGAGGCCAATATAAAGTATACTTTTGGTTATCAAAGATTCTCCCTGGTATCAGCATTACTCAATGGGACTATACTAGTGGTAGGCTCTCTCTTTGTAATAAAGGAAGCTGTGGAGCGACTGGATTCTCCTGAAGTAGTGAAACCAGAAGGGATGCTTTACTTGGCTCTTGTGGGTATAGCAGTTAATAGCTTCGCATCTTATCGACTTTCAAAAGATGAAGGTCTTAATGTGAAAATGCTTAGGTACCATCTGCTTGAGGACTTACTGGGATGGACTGCAGTCCTCATTGTAAGTATAGTCCTTCTATTTAAACCGTGGTATATCCTTGATTCAATTCTATCTATTCTAATCTCTTTAATCATTCTTCGAGGCGTACTTAAGAATCTAGTAAAAGTGGGGAAGATTTTTGTACAGCATTTTCCTGAAGGATTGAAGAGGGAAAAACTCCTTGATGATATTAAGCTATGTGCTGGAGTTAAGGACGTTCATTATCTACAAGGATGGTCCTTAGATGAATCTACAATAAATATTACACTACATGTTGTTGTTGACGGAGATATGAGAGTTGTTGAAGTAGACAAACTTAGAAAGCAAGTGGAAGTAATTTTACAGAATGCTAACGTCTCGATGTGGACAATACAAATAGAGAGTGACAAACATGAAAATGGTGACCTGGTTAAAGGAGTAAAGCCAGGTCACCATAATCATTAAGCCCCCAATTCTTTTGGTGGCTTCATATATTTAAAGAAAAGCCTGTAAAGGGCCGGTAGGACTATCAGAGTCAGAATAGTTGCAGTAATTATTCCACCTACAACAACAGTTGCCAGTGGTTTTTGAACCTCTGCACCTAAGCCCGTTGAAAAAATCATTGGTAAGAAACCAAAGACGTCCGTTAAAGCAGTCATTAAGACAGGACGCAACCTCGACATTGATCCAAATTCAGCAATTTCATCTGGAGTTTTCCCTTCTCTGTAAAGTTGATTGAAATATGAGACGAGGACTACGCCATTTAGAATACTTATCCCTGATAAAGCGATAAATCCGACACCTGCTGAAATACTGAATGGCACATTAAGGATATTTAAAGCAATTACTCCCCCAAGCAATGCCATTGGAGCACAGAAGAAGATAAGTGCAACTTGAGCAATATTCCTGAATGCTGCAAAAAGCATGGCTATGATTATGAGCATGGCAAGCGGCACAAGGATGCTAAGTCTTTCTTTTGCTTGTTGCAAATTCTTAAAGCTTCCACCCCATTCTATAAAGTAGCCTTCAGGAAGTTTAATATTACTTTCTACTTTCTCTTTTACCTTATTAACGAAGGTTTCAATGTCCCGAGTTTCAGGGTTTATTAAAACTGCTACTCTTCGCTGTGAATTCTCTCGATTCACAGATGTAAATGTGTCTACAAAACTTATGTCAGCAATTTTTTCTATAGGAACAGTATATCCTTCGGAGATTCCTACCGGAAGTTTGCGAATAGTGGCAACATTCTCTCTTTCTGTTTCAGATAGTCTGGTCACGATAGGGAATTTTCTTACTCCTTCATAAACATATCCAATTTGTTTACCACCAATTGCAGTACTGATGGTATCCAATACCGGTCGAGCAGTTACTCCTAAATTAGCAAGATCATCCATTTTAGGAGTGTATTGAATCATAGGTGATTTTCCTTTGGATTCTGACTCTGCTTCTCCCGCTCCTTCAACACTACCTACAATTTCTGCAACTTCTTCAGAATACTCTATAAGCTTATCTAAATCCTCGCCATAAATCTTAGCTGAAACATCTGCCCTGGTACCCTCTAGAAGCTCATTAAATCTGAGTTCCACCGGCTGTGATATCATGAGGACTTGGGCCGGCACTGTCAGTTCTAATTTTTGTTTCGTGGCCGAGATGAGTTCATCTTTGTTTTGAATTTTACCTTCTGGCCATTCTTCCTTATCTTTGAACATCACATAAGAATCTGAGATATTGACACCCATAGGATCAGTGGCCACCTCCGCAGCTCCTGTCCTGGCAAAGACATTTTCTACTTGTGGAAAACCCTTAATGACTTCCTCTGAAAGCATCTGGAGTTTCACAGAATTTTCTGTGCTAATATTAGCTGGTCTTATAAATTGTATCGCAAAATCTCCCTCATCAAGTTGAGGAATAAATTCTGAACCAAGTCTAGTGAACAAAAACAGACCTGCCAAAACGGAAGTAACTCCACCGATCAGAACAATCTTTTTGTATCGAAGGGCCTTAATTAAAACAGGATGAAATACTTTTTCAGCTACAATCATTAAATAAGGTTTTGAATCTCTTGTTTTTCCACTTAACAAAGTCGCCGCTAGTGCAGGTACTAATGTAAAGGAAAGTACGAGGGCACATGCTAGGGCCATGAGAAAGGTTTGGGCCATAGGACCAAACATTTTTCCTTCTACTCCGGTTAAAGCAAAGAGTGGAATAAAAACTACCATGACGATCATTTCCCCAAATCCGGCCGCAGACCGGATTTCAACTGCTGCTTCCGTCACGTATCTCTTAACTTCCTCTCTAGTAAGCTCTCTTCCAAGCTCTTTCCCGGCCTTTTCCAGTCGATGAATACAGTTTTCAATTACAATTACGGCCCCATCAACAATAATACCGAAATCAAGGGCACCCAGGCTCATTAGGTTTCCTGAGACCTTCATCCATTTCATAAGGATAAAAGTCATAAGAAGAGCAATGGGGATAATCAGAGAGGTAATAATTGCTGCTCGGAAGTTTCCAAGTAGTAGTAGCAGGATGATGATAACAAGACCGGCCCCCACAAATAAATTATGTTCTACTGTATCGAGTGTTTTATTTACCATTTCTGAGCGATTATAAAGAACTTTTAGCTCCACCCATGGAGGTAAATCTTTCTTCACCTCTTCTAACTTTTCATTAACCGCAAGGGCCACGGCCCGACTATTCTCTCCCAGAAGCATAAATGCTGTACCAATAATGGTCTCTTCTCCATTAACAGTGGCGGCACCGGTCCGAATTTGTTTATCAAATTTTACATCAGCAATGTCTTCAATCTTAATGACTCTAAAGTCAGATAATCTTTTAACTACGACATTTTCAATTTGTGTGAAGTTTTGAAGAAGGCCCACTCCTCTGACAAGCAATTGCTCACCAGTTTGTTGTATGTAGCCACCTCCAACATTTAGATTAGTGCTTTCGATAGCTTTTTCAATATCATCGAAATGAATTCCATACTCTGCCATTTTTTCAATATTTGGCTGTATAAAGAACTGTTTTTCATACCCTCCAATGGTATTGACTTCTACCACACCTTTAACATTTAACAATCGAGGCTTAATAAACCAATCTTGGAGGGATCTCAGTTCCATCAATTGGACTAACCTTTTTTTGGGGTCTATTTCAAGTTCTTTTGCTTCGACTGAGTAATGAAAAATCTCACCAAGACCAGTACTTATCGGACCCATTTCTGGAACTACTCCCAGGGGAAGTTCCAGATTTTGAAGTTTTTCACTAACAAGCTGACGGGCCTCTAAAATGTCAGCATCTTCTTCAAAAATTACCGTAACCTGTGAGATACCGAACCTCGATACCGAACGGACGGTTTCTACTTTAGGAATTCCATTCATGGCAAATTCAATAGGGAAGGTTACCATTCTTTCTATTTCTTCAGGAACAAGCCCTTGAACCTGAGTATTAATTTGAACCTGAGTATTTGTAATATCTGGTACAGCATCTATTGGTAAGGTTTCAAATGCTCTGATACCCAACATAATCAGCAGCAGCGTGACCATGAATATGAAAACTCTATTTCTAACGGAAAAATGGATAATTTTATTAATCATAATTCTTAACCTTTAATGACCGTGGCCATATTCCGCTGTATCAGTGGAATAGACATCAGTTATGCGAATAAGACCAACAGGGGAAGTGACTATTTTGTCGCCTTCTTTAAGTAATGGTGAGTGAATAAGGTATTGTTCTTTCTTTTGTTCTTTAATTGTGACAGGAATGAATTTGAAAAAACCATCTCGAAAGCGATAAATACCCATCTTGTTTTGATATGTCACAAGCTCATTTTTAGTGATAGAGAAATTAGCTTTTTCTATATCCATAAATTTTACATCTAAAGCCTTGAACGCTTCTTCTGATAACTTAAAACCCTTGTCTTCTGATACTTTGAGTATAGCTTTGCCTTGGCCTACTGCCTTACCTCCACCATGACCGTGTTCATTTTCTTCTTCATGACCATGCTCTTCCGATGAATGCTTCTCTTCTTCGTGATGTAGGTCTTGTGCTTTCAGGGGCGAAACATTAATTGCAATTAATAAAAAAATGGTAAGGATAATTATTTCTTTCATATCTTCCCTTGATTTGTTGAAGTGATCTTAAATAAGTCCTCTAAAAGTTGAGTTTCTCCCCTGATAAACACAATCTCTTCTAGAGAAACAAGAAGATCATTCTCTGTCTCGAATCTTGACTGGAGAAAATCAATATGTTGTCTGTGGGATTCGATTGTCATGGGGATTGAAATAATGCCTCTTGCGAATAATTTTTCAACTTCAGTATGCTGCTTAGTTAGACTATCAAGTGATGTCATTTCAGATAGAACTTGAACAGACCTTACATATTTTCTGATTAGCATGGTCTTCTTTAGATTCAAGTTCCGAATAGTGTTATAGCTTTCTACTTTTTGTGCTGCCATCTTTTGAGCAGCATTTAATTTTCCGGCATCATTGGTATGAAATAAAGGAAGATCAAATGTTACGGCCACTCCAGCTGATGCAAAATTTTCATTGCCCTGTGTTTGATATTCGATAACAGGACCAATTGCTATATCAGAATAACCAAGTGACTTTTGAACACTCATCTCTGCTTCTGTTTGCTTGACCTTTAAATGCTCTACATGAACAAGGCCATTTTCTGTTTTAGATAAGTTCTTAAGCGGCGAGACGAGTTGTGCATAAGGAAGACTCGTATATCGAGGATTAAAGCTTTCACATCCTGATATGAAGGTTAGCTCTCCTTCCAGTAAAGTCTTTTCATTCTCTAGATCATTCAGCTTGGCCTTATAGTCACTTGAGGCAAGTTTGAGAGTGAGTAGAGAGACTCGCTCTTCAGGTGTTAATCCTGTCCTGGAATTAAGTTTTCCTATGACTTTCTCAAATGTAGAGATTGCCTCTTCAACTGCATCTATCAAGATAGTTAACTGGGCTACCCTTTGATACTTAAGTGCATAACCAACCGCCGTTTCAACTCCTTTGAGACTCAGTAATCTTTTCTGTACCGCCGCTTCAAGCTGAGCTTTCTCAATTCGTCGCTTACGTTTGGAGCCAAACTCGTAGATGTGTTGTGCTATCACTTGGAGACTACTAGTATCTGAACCAAATTGTTTACCCTTCAGATATTCAGCTTCTATTACTGGATTAGGTCTTTGTCTTGCTATTTCGATAGCACTTTCTGCCTCCCTGGAACGCTTTTTAATTTGTTCTTGAATAGGGTTGCCAGAATTCAGACTGCTATAAAACTCATTAATACTTTTAAATTCACAATTGATCTGTGAATAGGTCAACTCACTAAACAGCGAGATGACCAAGAGAAATATGATCATATGTACCTCTATAAATAATTTAAAACGAAAATAGGAAAATTAAGCGAGAATGGGAGGTCGATTAATTTCAGATAATAAGGGGGAAGGAATGACTAGGGATAAGTCAGAGAAAACTAGAGAAAAATCAAAGCTGGTTACATTAAGAGGTGATCCTTGAGAGAAGATAACAGCGACATGAGCATGACCACCATGACAGTGATGAGAGTCTGAGCCATGAGGATGTGTATGTGAAGCATGACTTTGACTAGTTTTATTCAAGTCAGAATTATGTTCAGAAACTGAAACATAATCGTCATGGCAAATTGAGAATTCCTCGGCAAGACAGTTAGCTGAGAAATCTATTAAGATGCTGAGCGTCAAGAGGAGGGCACTAATAAATCTCATAAAGTACTTATATAACTTTTTCATATGAATTACAAATTGATTTCTGCTACATACATTCTGCTTTTTCACTTATTATTGTACTGATGCATTAAACTTTTCTAGGAATGAGAAAATGAATTCTTTAATTCGAGAGTTAATCTTAAAGAGTAAAAGTGCTCAAAAAACCGCAGGCTACTTGGTGGTGGAGTTGCCCCTGTCAAACCGGTCCACTTAGCCAGCTAAGTTTTCGCGTATAAACTGCCTCGGTGACTTC
>CAYWMU010000132.1:0-7480 GCA_964459395.1 uncultured Bacteriovorax sp. | reverse complement strand
AAATGATAGCTGAGAGTTGAGTACACTTAGCTCTTTTTTAGTTTTAGATGAAATCCGCTGAAGGAGAGGGATAAGATCAAGGGCTTCCTGATGAGTGAAAGTCTTTGAGTAGTTTAGGGGATAAATGTTATGAATATTTTCTAAACTAGGTTCCATTAATCGTACTGCCCTTGTCTGAGTTTTCGTTCTACATCTTTCTTGGCTTCAGTATCACGCTTATCGTGCAGTTTTTTACCTTTGGCCAGAGCGATTTCACATTTTACACGGCTATCTTTAAAGTACAAGGCCAGTGGAATCAATGTTTGGCCCTTAATATTCATTTTTTTTTCAATTTGATTGATTTCTGCACGGTTGAGAAGTAGTTTTCTGCGTCGCGTCTCAGAGTGATTATGAATGTTTCCAAATAAATATTGTGGAATGGTACAGTTTTGAAGCCATACTTCATGATTAGAATCGATAGTGACAAAGGCCTCATTGATAAGGGCCTTCCCCTGACGAAGGGATTTTACTTCCGTACCTACGAGAACGACACCACACTCAAACTTCTCTTCAATGAAGTAGTCATAGTGGGCCCGTGAATTTTTTGTAATGATTTTTACACCCATGATTTTTTATTATCACATCAAGCGTGTTTTGGCGTGATAAAGATTGAGAATATCTTGATAACTTAGAGCTTCAGAGCGAACTTGCGGTGAAATCTGGGCAGCTTCTAAAGTTTTTTGCGTTAACTCTGCACCCCAATCGCCTTTAAGAACTCCCCCTAATTGCTTTCTTCTTTGGGAGAAGGCAAGGCGAATGACTTTTTCAAAATCATCAATTTCAGAAAGAGGAATGTCTGCATCATCTTTGCGAGCAAAATGAAGAACTGTAGAGTCTACTTTCGGTGGAGGAACAAAGGCCCCGGGAGGAGCGTGAACCACGTGCTTTAAATGGAACTGAGTTTTACACATAACATGAAGTGAGCCCATGCTATTTTTTGTTTCCTTCGGAAGAATTTTATCGGCCACTTCCTTTTGATACATCAGAGTCATATTTTTTATTTCTGGAATTCTAAGAAATGAAAGAGTGAGTGGCACACTGACGTTATAAGGAAGATTTGACACTAACCAAATATTTTTAAAACCGTGCCTTGATAAGAAATCACTCCAATCAAAATTGAGAGCATCCATATTGAAGACATTCTCCTCTCCTACGATAGGAGTCAGGAGCTCAACAAAGCGAGTATCCATCTCAATGACAAAAAAAGGAAGGTTGTATTCTCGAAGTTTGGGAGTGAGGACTGCTGGTCCTGGGCCCACTTCAATAATGGCATCAGTTCCCTCAGGTAGTGGGGAAGTGATTTTATTAATAACCGTGGGAGAACTTAGAAAATGCTGACCGAAACTTTTATTGGCCGTAGGAAAACGAGACATTTATTTTTTCTCCACGAAGCGAGATCTTGGATCAATAGTTAGACATTCTGGAAATGGAATCTGGCTATCGAGGACACGGCTCGCCCAATTGGCAACCATTGCTGCATTGTCGGTACTGTAAAGAGGCTTAACGGCGTGAACATTTTTAAAACTTTCTTTCATCACTTGGCGTAGCCTAGAATTACAAGCAACTCCTCCTCCGAGAACAATGGGAGTAGAGAAGGTCTTAACCTTTTGATTGAGAATCTTAGTAATGACTTCTTCGGTTTTAATACGAAGAGTTTGAACAATCGCTTCTTGATATCCAGCACACAGATGAGGAAGTTCTGCTTGAATTTCTTCCGGAGTCATCTTTTCCAGTTTAACTCTTAAAGAGGTTTTTAATCCTGAGAAACTCATTTTGCCAGGACGGTCACGAAGATAACTGATTGGGAATGGAATTTTCTTTGGATCTCCATTGACGGCAATATCATCAATGATTTTTCCAGCAGGGTAGCCCACTCCTAGAAGTTTGCCACCTTTGTCGAAGGCTTCACCGGCAGCATCATCCAGAGTTGTTCCAAGAATCTCCATATCATTTGGGCCTTTAACCCACATGAATGCAGAATGTCCTCCACTAACGAGAACTCCTAAATAAGGGTAGCTGACTTCTTCTGTGAGGTGAATGGCCTCAAGGTGAGCGTAAAGATGGTTCACGGGAATAATAGGAAGTTTATGAAGTAGGGAAAAGGTTTTGGCCAAGTTGATTCCCGTTAATAAAGAACCAATAAGACCCGGGTGTGTTGTTACTGCCACCGCTTCAATATCTTCAGGAGCAATGCCTGCTTCTTTGAAAGTAACATCTAGAAGAGGGGGAATGGCCTTAACGTGACTTCTTGCTGCTAGTTCAGGAACAACTCCTCCCCACTTCTCAAGAATAAAATCTTGATTGTAACTATTGAGAGCGAGGATGTTTGTTTTATTATGATCAAGTTGGACGATGGCCATGGAGGTATCGTCGCAACTTGTTTCAATTCCTAAGATATATTTCACAGTTCTTTCTTGGCCTTCGCTACATCCGCAGCATTAGGATAATCCGTAATAAGTTTTGTAAAGGCCTGTCGTGCCTCTTCTGGTTTATTTAATTTTTGAAAAGCTTTTCCAATAAGATAAAGGCTATTAGGGGTTAGCGATGATCTTGGATATTTCATTACTATTTTTGAAAGATAAACTAAAGCTTTATCAGGATTGTTGGTATAAAGCTCAGCTCTTCCAAGTCCATGGTAAACCTTATTATGATCAGCGGCCGATAGGTCCTTATGCTCGATAAGAGTTTCTAAAATAACTCGCGCTGAAACAAATTTATTATCAACAACCATTTGAAGAGCTTCCGTCAGTTGTTGCTTCGGTGTCTTAGCGGCCGGAGCTGGTTTGGTGGCAGCAGCAGCCTGTTGTTTAGATAAGGTTTTAAGTCCTTCTGTTACTTTTTCAGTAAAGGCCTTCTGTGCTTTCACTTCTTCTTGAAGAGCAAGGATTTGGGTATGAGCAGTGTCGGCTTGAGTTTTAAGAACAATAATGTCTTCGTTATTTTCTTTAATCTTTTCTGGATTGATAAGGGACTGCTTATGCTCGAGTTCTTCAACTTTACCTGTAAGTGTCTCAACCTGACTTTGCAAACTTTGAATTTGAGTCATTAACTGTCCCACAAGGCTTTGTGAATCAGAGAGTTGGTGAGACATGTTAGTTAATTGACGTTCTCGATTAACTTGATCTGCAGTCTTAATACATGAAGTGAAGAAAATTAGAAGAAAGAGAGAAGTCACTGTTTTTTTCATAATCAATCAACCTTTAAAAATTAGGAATGATTGATTCTAACTTAAATGACTCTATTGTGCATTACCTTCGAGGGCTTTTTTTCTAATGGCCGAGTACTCAGCTTGTTCAGCATATTTCTTTGAATGAAGTGCGTATTCCTTGGCCTTACTGAAATACTTTCTTCGATAAGCAGACTTGGCCTTTAGATAATAGTCTTCAGCATGTCGGTAGAGGTTAGGAGCATGAACATCTGCTCCGGCTTCTTTAGCGGCTATAAAAGCTGCTTGGGCCAGACTCATTTCAACTTTAGGTCTTGTGGTCGTGAGACCACAAGACACTAGAGAAATAATACTTATGAGAATAAGTATGAACTTCATTGATTACTTAGCTGTGATAACGAAATTAGCACGACGGTTTTTCGACCATGAAGACTCATCATTACCTTCAGCTACTGGACGCTCTTTACCGTAAGAGATAACAGAAATTCTGTTTGAAGAGATACCGTTAGCAACGAGATAGTCACGAACAGACTTAGCACGCTTTTCCCCAAGAGCTAGGTTGTACTGAATTCCACCGCGCTCATCAGCGTGACCTTCAATCTGAACATCAACAGATGGGTTGCTATTAAGGAATTCAACATTATTTCTCAGCTGCTCAAGAGTAGATGAGCTAAGTTGAGAAGAGTTGAAAGCAAAGTAAACTGTTACAAGTCCACCAGCAGTGCTTGAGTCTGAGTCACCATTTAACTCAAGAGATAAACCTGAGTTACTAGCGTCAAAATCTGTCGCTGCAGCAGAGTCTGGAGATTGGGCCGGTTTTTTAGAAGCACAACCAACAGCAAAGAAACTAACTAATAGAATTGAACATAATGCACGAGTGAACATATAACTTCTCCTTTGAAGTCACTAATTAAAAAGAATATATCTTATTATGCTTCTAAACTTGTGATTTTAGAAGATAAAACTCCCTGAAAAAACTGATAGTTATTTGACGTAAAGTAAAATAGTCCGTCATAGCTTTGACAGAGAGAGTTAGTGTTGCCCGGCATCAAGTCTATGAAATATGGAGACGCAAAATAAATGTTTACTTGGCATGAAATTTGCTAGTAATATTTACATGTGTGTGTGTTTGGAGTTAGAAAAGGATTTTTTAGCTTCAATTGTCTCTCGAAAAAAAGCCCATCTTTATGATGGGCTTTTTTTTTATATTTGAGCATTTCCTTCTTAAGCTTAGAATAATTCTATATTCTCAAAGGAGTGGGGATTTTGAAAAATTTCCTATGGACGGATATGTCCTCAGAAAAGTGGTATGTCATTTACGCTGAAGGGCACGAAGGTCCATATTCATTGCAATATTTAGAAAGTAAAATTGCTGAAGGCCTTTTTAATCTTCAGACCAAGGTGTGGGCAGAAGGTTTAGCTGTCGAAATGACTCTTGAAGCGGTTTTAACCTTGGCCACTCCTCCAAAACGAAAACCAACACCACCCACTGAAGATTTACCACCACTACCTCCATTACCTCAAGATGAAGAAATAAAGCCGGTCGAAAAGAAAAAAGACTATCGTCCTATTAATCTGAATTTTGATGAGTCTCCTGAGAATGAACAATTAGAGGAAGCGGATAGCAATGATGAGGAGGAGGAAGAGGTTTTAGAAATAAAGACTCGGCCTTCTAGAAAGTTGCGAGGATTTATCTTAATCCTATTCGTTTTTATCCTGTTAGGTTCAGCAGTTTTTTATTATGTGCAAGATCGAGCAAGAGATATTTCGATCTATAGGCCTCAAGGGATGAGTTTGAAGGTCGCTGATAAGATAAATGAGAATTTAGAATTTCAAGGATGGAATGCCCCTCTATTTTTCAAAGAATTCATTGCTGATGATTACAATACACTCTGGCTTGCAAGTTCAAGTTTTCATAAGTGCGAAGTCTCAGCTCACTTTAAATCTCAAAAAGACAAGTTGCTTTCATTATCAGACGAAGAAGTTGAATTTGCAGGAGAGGGAATTCTAAAAAAACATCTTACTGAATTTAAAAAGTTTAACTTCGTTGCTGGAAAAAAAATTGTTCCAGGCATGTATGATATGACTATTGAAGCTCGAAATTGTGAGTGGGGAAGTATTGTTTCAAGGATAATGAATTTCAATAAGCAACCCCAGGCTACATACTCTACTACCATGACAGTGATTCTTTATCCTAATGGAGTTCAAGAGTTTAGAGATTTATTAGACCGCGTGGTTAGGAAGAAATTAGAGAAGGCCATAAAAGAGCAAAACCAAATCGAAATGTTCTGGCAGGGGATACAAGAAAGACTGCAAACACTACTTGCTGTGAGTCTTCAAATAGAGCAACACTTTATCGATTTTATAAAAAAAGATGCGAGGAAATTTAATAGCAATCTTCCTCCGATGATAAAGCAATACACTGAGCAGTTTGGCCAGTTCCTTACTAACTTTGTAGTTTCATCTTCTGAAAGTTTTAAAGATGTAAATCTTCCTGAGATTAAGGGGATTTCCGCTCGAAGAAATTATGAAAAGGAAATTGCCGAATCAGCAAGAATGATTGGCCACTCTTCTATGAAGATCATCGAGGATTTCCAAAAAATGAGAAACCCTCGACGTGTACAGCTTAATGATTTTGAAGAACGAGTGAAAAAAGAATTCTCTGAGATTAAGAACAAAATTAATCAAAAGATAATTCAAGTATCTGATGATCGCTCCCTGCCCCTGGACGAAGATCAAGAGGTTGAAAGTCCTTCTGAAGAGTAAGTTTACTTCCCCAGTAAAGTGGATCATGTTCAAAAATCATAGTGAGTTCATTCTTTAGGATGAACTCATAGAATTCTTTTTTATCAATAGTCGTTTGTCCCGCAGCGATGTCGTATCCCATTACCCAAGGAACAGAAATGTGGGCCGAAGTCGGAACAAGATCGGCCATATAAATAAATTTTTCATCATAAGGATGAATCATAAAAGGTGTATGTCCATGAGAAATACGAAAACGGATTTCATCTTCTCCATCATTTAAAATGACGCCTTCATTTCCTTGAATCCAATGGACCTTTGAGGCAGCATCGTACTTCTCAATGAGAGGTTTAAAATACTGAGACTGAAAAGATCCAGCATCACGGTCAGTGGGATTAAGGGCGTAGTTATAATGTTCTTGATGAATGTGCAAAGTAGCGTTGGGAAACATTAAATGAAGTTCCTCACTATGAAGACCACCTACATGATCAAAGTGGAGGTGGGTGAGGATAATATCAGTAATATCATTGGGATTTAGATTTTTCTGGGCCAAAAGATTAATTATTGGATTGGCCGGGCCCTTGACTCCAAATCGATCATCAAACTTCTCCCCATGGTAATCCCCAATCCCCGTATCAATTAAAATATTGCGATGCGCGGTTTGAATAAGCATCACCCGCAAGGCCATTTCAATTCGGTTATGTTCATCCGGAGCAATCTTCTTTGACCATAAGGGCCTGGGAATAATGCCAAACATGGCCCCACCATCGAGTTTAAAGACAGTTGGATGGAGGACAAAGTAGCGTTTCATAAATATTCTCCTAGGCATGACGTTGTGCTTCTATCATCTTGCCCTGTTAATTCGATGTTTTTCAAGACCTTTTCATTGATAGAGCTCGTAAAATGCCTATAATGTCCCTAATTCATTAGTCAGATATTAAGGAGAGCCTATGAATATTCATGAATACCAGGCCAAGGATTTAATGCGCAAGTACGACATTGCGGTCCTTAATGGTGGTGTAGCCGATACTCCTGCAGAAGCAGTTGAAGTCGCAAAGAAATTAGGTGGAAGCGTTTGGGTAGTAAAGGCTCAGATACATGCTGGTGGACGTGGTAAAGGCGGAGGCGTAAAGCTTGCTCGCTCACTTGAAGAAGTGGAACAACATGCAAAAGATATTCTTGGCATGCAACTTGTTACTCATCAAACTGGCCCAGAAGGTAAGAAAGTTTTAAAAGTTCTTATCGAGGAAGGCTGTGCGATTGAGCATGAGTACTACGTTGGTATCGTTCTAGACCGTACTGTTGGTAAACCTGCATTCATGGTTTCTACAGAAGGTGGAATGGATATCGAAACTGTTGCTCACGAAACACCTGAAAAAATCATTAAAGCTTATATTGATCCAGCTACTGGTTTTACTCCGGCCCACGGAAGAAAACTTGGATACGCTCTTGGTTTCAAAGGCGAAACTCTTAAGAAAGCAAATAAGTTTTTCGAAGGTCTTTATAAACTCTATACTGAGAAAGATTGTTCAA
>CAYWMU010000131.1:0-7514 GCA_964459395.1 uncultured Bacteriovorax sp. | reverse complement strand
TACCAGCAGCGCGAATTTCTCTTGCAACAGTTCTATTCTGTTGTGCTTTGGAAGTGAGTTGAAAGAAACTTGCTTTCATTTTACGCTTTTGAAGATTCGCTAGAATTGTTTGAGTGGTTTTTCTTCCAGGGCCATCATCAAATGTTAAAGACCAAACTTTGGCTGGAAATTCATTTCCCGTAATATTTCCTGAACGGGCAACACTTGGTTGAAACCTTCGACCAGCAATACTTTTTGTATCGAGTGTGTGAGCGATGTGTTCAATGTTTTTCTCGTATATTAAAAACTCTTTATGTTGCTCGAGTTTTTCAAGTTCTTTTGGGAGCTCTTGATGAAGGGATAAGTTTTTCTGAGGAGCGGTTTTAAGCCCAAGTTGAAAAGAGATATTTTGCATCGAAAGTCCTGACATAGGGGAGCTTTGTGCGAATTCAGCAATCTTCTCTTTTACGAGCTTTCTTGTTTTTAGAGATTTTACGGAAGATAATTTTTTATCTAAATCAAGAAGTTCATGCTCGATTTCCTCTGCCTGTGTTCTGACGGCGATGAGATTTAAATAAGCTTCTGATTGGTAGATTTCCTCTGCACTTAAGTCAGCAATTGATTTATCAAAAGCAGCTAGATTCTTATGTCCGATAATGTAGTAGTTATGAAGAGAGTGTAATCTCTCATCAATCATCTCATTAATATTTTCAGGGCTCTCAACCATGAGCTGTTCGAGGGCCACACCGGCCACGTATCTATTAGTAGGATCTTTCCACATATCTGTTGAAGAGCATGAGAGGAGAAAAGTACCTGTAGTAAAAATGAGGAGTTTTTTCATTTCATTCCTTTTGAAGTCTTTCATAACCAAATCTAGCTCCTTATCGGTTGGACAGTGGAAATACTTGAGTAAAGGAGTTTTTTTTGATCGGTAAATTATTTCTATTGTAAAGAATGTGAATTAAAGTAAAATCATTGATGAGGTTAGAAATTATGGATGATATACGTTCGGTGCTTTCTAAATTCAAAGTCTCAAACTCTCGAGGTGGCCCTCACTCAAAGGATGTTGATCCTTCTATTAGTTCTATACCTGATATCTTTTTTGACGAAATTCTTCTGGAGTACAAGCTTACTCGCTCTGAAATTCTTGTTCTTATGTATCTTTATCGACATGTATGGAACAAACCTAATCTCAATAGAAAGTTTGGAATTGGTCCCATTCACTCCTTTGATCGAATGGCGCAAGAACTACGGCTTAAAAATGATGAGCTAGTTAGTATTATCCATGGCCTTGAAAGGCATCAACTTATACAAACTGTTCGAGTAGGGCAGTACTTTATCAGAAAATTCTTCACTGAAGAGTTTGATATGAAGTATGGTCAGTCCTATGATGAATTCTTCTAATCCCAAACTTTCTAAACGCCTGTCTTGTTTTGCTCAATTCTACACAAACCAGAGTATTATCTGGGATGTAGGGTGCGATCATGGCCATTTAGGGCTCTCTTTTCTTAATCACTCGGCATCTCCGATGATCCATTTAGTTGACCCTTCTCAATCCGTAATCACGAGTCTGATAAAGAAGGTACAAGATTCGGATATTCCGAGAACTAAAGTTTTTCATCAAAAAGGGCAAGATATAATACTCCAAGAAAGTGCATCTCACTTCATTTTTATAGCTGGTATGGGAGGACCTGAGATTATTAAAATCCTTGAGAACCTTCTTCCACAAATGAAGGAGAGTGATCGGGTTCTCATTTCTCCTCATACAAAAGTTCTAGATGTGCGCAGTTTTCTTATTTCAAAAGGGGCCTGGCTTCATCAAGAAGGGGTTCTTTGCGAAGGAGGGATTTGGTATCCTTATCTTTTACTCGGACATAATGGTGAGATCTGTTCGCTGTATTCAAAGAAACTTTTTGAAACAGATGAAGGGAAGGAGTATCGTCTGCATTTATTAGAAAAATTATCTAAGCATCAGGATCTGCAATCACAAGAATATCTTAATTTTTTAAAGCAATTATAAAACTTTATTTAGTTTTATCCATGTATGTTATTATTAATATATGACAGATAAAACTTTCTATTACTTCGGCGATGACAAGGTCTTTTTTTCAGGCCTTAAAAGCATGCTAGACCTTAGTTCTCAGAACTCTATTAAGTTAAAAAGATTTTTTGCCACACAGGAAGTATCTATTCAGTCTCTATTCTGTGAAGTCGCTGAAGGACTTCCAGATGCCGTACTTATCGATTTCTCTCTCTACTCAGAGGATTATCTCCACTTGGCCCGAATCCTTTCCAGAACTCCATTTGATAAGGATATAAGGATCATTGGGATTTTTGATCATTCAACGGACAGTCGAACATTAATAGATGCTCAATCGACAGGAATATCGCTATCTTTTATAAAATCCGATCACATTAAAGATATTGGATTGACGTTAATGCGCTTACTTGCCCCTGAAAAATTCAATGGGCCTAGCTTTGTTAAAGTTAAAGTAAATGAGAAATGGATTACAGGTTTAACTTCTAAAATAGGCTTTATTACTGAGACAGGTCTTCACTTTGAAACAAATCTCAAGTTTAATGTCGGTGAAGAAGTTCGATTGGAACACTTTTGGAGAAATAAGACCCTCATACCAAGTAAAGAAATCACTGTTCGTCATGTTGATGAATCAAATATCGTCTACAACTTCTCCTATGGAGTAGATGCTGATTTCGAATTTGTTGATAGTATTCAAGATCAAGATCCAACACCTGAAGAAGAGGTTAAGCGCTTTGAACTCATTGATGATGTGAAATATCGATTTAAGAGAATGTTTCTTAGACTTTTACCGAATTCTCGTCCTAAGAAAGTTAAAGTTTTATTTATCGATTCTTCTTTTTCAATTTACAGAGACAATAAGAGAACCGATCGTTTTCCATATATGCTAAGATGCCTCGGTTCAAATAAAAACATCCTCACCGAAATGACTAAATTTAATCCTCAAATTATTGTTTTCTCCATTGATGGAGAGAATATTACTCAAGAGACAGTCATTGAAGTTATGGAATCGTACATACAACAAGGAAATACCCCTTACATCATCATCTTCAATACAGAGATGCCTGTTAAAGATTGGCAAACGACGCTCAATTATTCAAACTTACTTGCCTCCGCCGAAGAAATAAATATCGAAATCCTTACTAAAATTGCATCAATTTTTGAGAAAAAGATCAAAAGCTTAGAAACGAATCAAAGCAAAAAAGTTTTTATAAGTAACAGTAAAGAAGAGTCCAATTGCGAGATCGAACTAACCGTTGATGTTAAAATGTTAAGTGAATGCGATATCCAATTTAGTTCAAGCAGAAAGATTCCATTAGGATCAAACCTGATAATTAAGTCACCTATCCAAACACTGATTTACATCTCATCTGAACAAGAGGATAAAGGGCTCTTTCATTACCAGGGAATTCTGCATAGTCATGATGAATTACAAAAAAACTCCATACGTCGTTTTATTAACGCCACACTATTTAAAGAAAACGAAGTCCAAATAGCGGACAAACATACTCTCGTTACTCAGGACACAAAACTAAAAGAAATACTTAAGAATTCACAACTTAAGAGCGAAGATTAAGAGTATTTGCCAATCTTTTAAATTTTAAGCTAAATTCACCCCATGATTTTATTTCGCATAATACTTCTTATTTTCGTTGTCTATTTTGCTCGAAGAATTTATCAGCTTTATAAGTTTATGAAGCGTCAAAATGAACTCATCCAGAAAGGAAAAGAAAAACAGCAGGCCTCAAATCTACCTGGAGCAATTGATGCTGAATACAAGGTTATTGATTAATTTTTTTCATTAATTTCTGAATTACTTGAAGATTATCTAGGTCATTATAAAAAAGCTCTGTGAATTCATGGAGAATATCCACGTAGACTTCTTCATTTTCTATATGCTTATTCCTAATGTCCGTAAGCAATTGATTGAAACTTCCTGAATAAAAAATTTGTTTTTTCTTCAAAATACCTAAGTAGTCTTCCCATAGCTTTTGTCTGAGGTTCTTAGAGTCTCTCTTCTTTAACAACAATATAAGTAAGCTTAATAAAAAGAGCCCTGAGAGGAGAAAAAGTTTTTTTCTCGTTAACTTAAATTGGGAAAAAAAGCTTAATTGTTCAATAGCATCCCATTGATCCATAAATTGATAAAACTCAAAATCCCATTGACCAAAAATAAAACTTAGCTTGCTGAGAAAAGACATTCCCCCTTGAGATGTTATCTGAGGAATTACAAAGTTATTACTAACCACTTCTTGGTAATCCATGACTATTCTTTCGGGAGCTATGAAAGAAGTAGGATCGATCCTTTTCCAAATGCCATTAACATTAACTTCCACCCAGGCATGGGCATCGTTTTGAGAGATTTCGTAAAAGTCTCCATAAGGATTATAACGACCTCCTTGAAATCCAGATACGATTCTTGCGGGATGATTCTTTCCACGCAGAATAAGCGCAAGAGAAGAAGCATAATGAGTACAAAATCCTATTTTTTTATTAAGAAATTGATCCAGACTTTTAATCTTTCCTGGCGTCCAAGAATATGTAAACTTCTCTTCAGTTATCAATTGTCGATATTTCTCAATAATGAGTTCTACATTATCGTCAGGGAAATAAGTATCAATCCACTCTTTAGTACTTTGAGATAAGTTATGCTGAAGGTATCTCCTAGAAGTAGCTTCAGCGCCGACAGATACCTCTTTAGCAAAGTAACGGCCATGGTTTCTTATGTAGCTTGTATTAAAACTAAATGTCTCATCTGATCGATAGGTTTTATGGTTAACCGAGATTAAGGAAGGAATATCATAATAGAAGAGATAGGGAGTCTTAATGAAGAGACGGTACTCTTCAAAATCATTATTATCTTTTTTAATGACTTCTAAAATGCCCTGATCCTCTGGGCCAGGGGCCCAATTCCAGCCATCAGTCACTGAGGCCACATTACCTCTCCAATAGAGTTCTTCTCGATTTCTGGGACTTTTTAGCTTTGCCCAAAAGACCTTAGTGTCATTTTCGACAAGTTTCTCAATGGATGAAATATCTAAGTCCGGACTATATCCAATTTCTCCTTCTCCTCCCGAATTAAAAGTGAAAGGGATAGGATTAGGAATCCGTGGGAATATAAAAAAGAGTGCAGCGATGAAAACTGAAAGTTTTAAATAACTTCTCAAGTTAATTAATGTGAAAAAATTGAGATGATTTAATCTAAAAAAATAATAAATGAGAAAAATAAAACTTATGCAATAAAAGATAAAATAGAGAAGCGTTTTATCAAATAAAGCGCCGGCAGAAATGAGAAGGATTGTCCCAAATATACACATGACTTCATCACGGTATTTACGACTCTCCATAAATTTCAATAAAACAATATTCAATAAAAAGTTTAAGCCTACCTCAGGAGTAATTACTTTTCCGAAGGAGAAAATATAATACAAAAATATGAGTAGGCAGATAATGTTAATGGAGAACTGGTTAAGAATATGGCGAAATACAAGACCCAAAGAACTTAAGGCCAAAATAATAAAACTGACTGGAGTTAAGAACTCTCTAAGAAATATCCCAAAGACTATAAAAATTAGATAAAGGCCCGTAGTTAGCATTCGCTCAACCTTTCAAGACAGTACTGCAGATGGGACTTTCCACTGTCTTGCTGAATGAGCTGATCTTTAAGCATTAAACTAAAAGAATACTGATGTTTATGGGCCACCACCAATTTCGAAGAGATGACCGAAAGTTCTTCTTCATTAGCACCATCTTTGACTACAAAATGAAGATAGGGAAGTAGGGGACTAAGACCTTGTTTGATATAAAGGTCATCTGTTCGTGCAAATTGTTTCCAGTTAATTTTTTTAAAGTCTTCTCCCTGATATGAAATAAGACCAAGAAAATCCTCCTCCCCTTTTATATTTGAATCCAGTGGACCTGAATCAACAGGTGAGTGAGCGATGAGATCTATGCCCACATCTTTTAAGAGCTTTGGATAGACATAAAAACTCGTTTCCTCCTTAAGGCGAACAGTCTTTGCAAATAGACCAAAAGGTCGGGAGTCATAAATGGCCAAATTACTTATATGATATTTGCCACGTTGGGGTAAGAGAAGAGATACTAAAACCTTATTCTCGTTAATGACGAAGTCTTTAATTTTATAGACACGATTTCCAATAGTAACTTTTATAGTTTTAAAATTATGGTAATCGTAATCAAAACTTATGGCTGTTAACTCTCCAGCAAAACAGGATGAAACTTTAAGATTTCGAATGACTCCATGATGAAAGCGGTAAGTCTCTGCCAACCAATATAAGGTTTGAGCAATAAGAATTAATGAAAACAAAAATAAAAGATTATTCGAATAACCTAGGGCCAACAGAAATAAAATAAAGTTTAAACCTAAAAGATAATAACCAAGTCTTGTGGGTTTCATCTATTTTACTTTAACTTCTACCGTTTTTAGAATCGCCAAGGCATTAAGATGCTCTTGCTCGATAGAATAAGTTTGAGAGTTATAAAGTCTATGACCTGCTACAAAGGGAAAAATTTCCTGAACATCATCTGGGATAGCGAAGTCTCTGCCATTTAAGAATGCATAAGCTTTCACAGCATCTACTAAATCTCGCGTGGCCCTGGGGCTTAATCCGCTTACTTCAGGTATGCTTCTCGTTTTTTCCACAATATCTAAAATATATTCTAAAATATTCTGTGAAGCCTTTACGCTTTTTATTCCTTTAACCCACTGACTGATCTCTTCAGAAGTAACTATCTGCTGCAGCCTTAACATTTCTTCACTTCGATTTACTTCTGATAAAAGTTTCAACTCTTCTTCCCTTGATAGCTTGCCCATAGTTGTCTTGAACAAGAATCTATCTAACTGCGATTCTGGTAGTGGAAATGTTCCAAATTGTCCTCGGGGATTCTGTGTAGCAATTAAGCAGAATCGTTCAGGTAGGGGATAGGTGGCCCCATCAATACTGACTTGTCGTTCTTCCAGAGCTTCAAGAAGTGCACTCTGCACTTTAGGTGTTCCACGATTAAGCTCGTCTGCAAGAACTAATTCTGCAAAGATGGGCCCTTTCTTAAAAACAAACTCAGAAGTTTCTTTTTGATAAATGGAAACGCCTAGAATATCTGAAGGCAATAAATCGGAAGTGAACTGAACCCTATTAAATTTTAACCCTAAGCTTTTGCCTAAAAATTTCACAAAGGTCGTTTTTCCCATTCCTGGAACATCCTCAATAAGCAAGCTTCTGTTCAGTAGAATGGATATAAGGCCCAACTTAAAGTTTTGAGTATTACCTGGCAGGAACTCATTGGCCCTTTGTAAGAAATCATTAATTTTCATCATTTATAGATGGTAACATGGACCTCAAATTTTCGCTCACTAAACTTTATTAATTGAAAGCGGATATTTTTCCAGATGGACTAAAGATTTAAAAAAGAATACCCGACAAGAGCTATCAGGGATCAGCAAGTGCCCTTATCAGAACGTAACCGGGAGGCCTAACTT
>CAYWMU010000130.1:0-7560 GCA_964459395.1 uncultured Bacteriovorax sp. | reverse complement strand
ATTCTCACTACCAACATATCCTCTTTTGTTGAAATCTCTACTCTAGCTGGAAAATATTCTAAGTTCACTGGCCCAGAATTAAAGTCTAGCCACGTATCACTTCTCTTTATTGTTAAGGCCATTAACCAGTCTTTTATTAAATCAGACTGGACCGCTCTTGAAGAATTGATAAAGTATGAATTAAAAGATAATTTAACCCAGTGGAAAATCAATCTCATCCCATCAATGAAGCAAATCAAATAAAACTTGACTTATATGTCGACCCTGAGCTGCTTTCTCTTTTTGCGATAAATGATAAAGAATATTCTTTTTCCAATAACCCTGAGTCAACTCACTCCGTTGTAAAAGAAGGTCAACGCCTTCTTATCACCTCAAAAGATCATCAGTATTCATTACCTCTATATAAAAAGAACTTTGAAGCTTACATCAACTCTTTAACTCATTCTCCTGTAACAGGAGACCCTATTGACTTCACTAGCTGCTTAAAGACATATCACTTAGTAGAGAAAAAGCTTTTTGCACAAAACAATGTTCAGCAAAAAAACTTACGTGAATCCTGGGATGAAATAATAAAAAAGATTAATATCATTTCTGCTGAAAGCCACAGCCTTTCAGCTCTCGTAAATAATATTTTAACTGTACCCTTTCTCCATAATTTCCAGACATCCCTTTTACTTCTTCACATTAAAGGACAAACTCAGGCCAGTCTGCAAGGAACTGTTTGGAAAGAGGAGTACATCAATGAGCATTTAAAAGTTAAGGACTTTAACAGTTTTTTTAACTCTATTAAAAAATCTAAGATTAAATCTTTTCTGACAGAAAACTTTCCTCAGGTTGACTTGCCCTTCAACGGGAGTTTCCTTGCTAAAGAAGCCGTTTCAAAAAAGTACTCCCTAATCGTTATTGTCTCTCGCAATGACTTTTTGAGCTATTCAAAGAATGAAATCGAGTTATTTGAGACATGTCTTGATCTCCTTCAGCCGTACTTTAATCGACTGGTGGATCAAGAATACTCCAATACAAAAATTTCTGAACTAAGACTTTGTCTAAAGGATTTTCCTCTTCCTCTTCGACTTACTGACCGTGATAGTGGTGCCAACTTCAACAACACACTCTTCAGTTCCGATCTACAGGATCAGGATATAATTTATTCAAAGAACTTAAATAATGATTTTAAAATTGATCTCTATGACAGTCACGAACTGCGATACTATGCTTTTGACCTCTTTCATTTTCAGAGAGTGTCATTGCTAGGAGATCTCCTAAACACATTAAGACATGAATTAAGTAACCCACTATTTGGCTTAAAGCTTGGTGCTCAAATTTTTTCAAGCCTCGATGCGAGTACAGACTCTCACGAGATGATGAAGGAAATAGAAAAAAACATAAACAGATGCCAAGTTATAATGGAGAATTTTTCCAACCTCTATCAAAGTCAACCTGAGGCCAAACCTATCAGTGTAAAAAAAATTATCGACGAAGCTTTAGTGCTTTCAAAGAGTGAAGTCAGAGAGATCACCAAATCAGTTAATTATCTGAATGATGCCGATAAAGTAATACTTAATGTACCCTTGATTTTCATGGTGCAAATTATTTTCAATCTTTTAATTAATGCTTCTCAATCAATAAAAAATGATTCTCAACAAAAGCGAGGAGAGATAGCTCTCAATATATCTCATAATGATGAGTTCCTCATTATCGACATTCTTGATAATGGACCAGGAATCTCACAAGAAAAAATCATTCAACTCTTTAAACCGTTCTTCACAACCAAACCTCAAGGTACAGGCTTAGGACTTGTCTTATCCCGCAATTTAGCTATAAAAATGGGAGGGAACTTGCAACACTGTCCAACCGATTCTGGGGCACACTTTAAACTAACGATACCAATCCATGAAACACCTATTAATCATTGAAGATGAAATTTTAATTCTTACCTCTTTAAAAAAACTTTTAGAAAGAAAAGGTTTTAGAGTTGATACTTCCCCTAGCGGTAAGGCCGCCATTGATATGATTTTTGCTAATAATTACGACAAGATCATATGTGACTTGATGCTGCAGGATATTTCTGGCTTCGACGTCATAGAAGAATCAAGAAAGAAATATTCAGCTAACGAAATTAGCCAAAAGTTTGTTATAATGACTGCATATAACTCGCCCCAGGTATTAAGTAAGGCCAACTCCTATCAGTGTCGGCTACTTAATAAACCATTCAATGACCTGGACGAGGCAATGCAACGAATGATTGAGTAGGAAATGAAAAAAACACAGATAAAAATAGTTGGAATAACACTTAAGCCAAATTCTACTCCAGAATTTTATAACATACTTCCCAATCTGTGTTCATGGCTCCATCGAAGAAAAGTCCAAATTGTCTTCAGAGAAGAAGACAAGCAGAGAGTTTTTAAATTTTTTAAATCTAAACCAACTTCATACCTGCAGTTTTGGGAATCAACAGTCTTTCATAAAGATGTAGGCCTCATGCTTTCATTAGGAGGAGATGGAACTCTCATTGGTGTATGTCGAAGAATACATGCCAAAATCCCTGTTTTAGGAATCAATCTTGGTCGGCTTGGTTTTATTACTGAATTTAATAAGAATGAATACTTTGATCACTTGGCCGATATCTTACAAGGTAACTTTACCATTACTCAAAAACCCTTGTTTCATGTCGGCGTGAAAAGAAAAGATAAAATTATATTTTCAGACTATTTTTTCAACGATGCTGTTGTGGCAAAAAATGATATCGCCAGAATGACCTATCTTCGTGCCGAACTCGGTCCCGAACATATCTACAATATTGCTGGTGACGGTATTATTATTTCAAGCCCTCTTGGTTCTACGGCCTATTCAATGGCAGCTGGAGGACCAATCGTTCACCCAGAAGTAAAAGGTTTGATCCTTTCACCTATTTGTCCTCATTCATTAACCCACAGACCTTTTGTTATCCCAGATAAGGCATCCGTTAAGCTCAAACCCTTACCTCCATTTCATTCTCTTACACTGACTGTCGATGGTCAGGTTGCCTTTCCCATCGAAGAAAACGACGAAGTCATCATCAATGATTCTAAGATGAAAAAAGTTTCTTTGATTCAAAATCCTGAAAGACTTTATTTTGATACTATAAGAGAAAAGTTCAGCTTCTTTTAAAAGTACGGAAAATTTACGCAAAAACTTCTTGCGCGAGCGTATGTTTTCCGTATCATTATAATGAGGATGAACATATGGCACCACTTTTTTACTTAAAAACATTAGTCATTCAAAACTTTGCTACTTTTAAGAATCAATCCATTGAGTTCGAGAAGGGGTTTAACGGGATTATAGGTGAGACTGGTTCAGGAAAGAGTCTTGTTCTTGAGGCCATAGAACTTATTTTAGGTGGGCGAGCAGATAAAAAGATCGTTCGTAAAAATACCGATACGGCCTGTATCGAGGCCCGCTTCATCTGTCATGATCCTAAAATACACCAATTTTTTAAAGAGGAAGGTTATCTTATTGAAGATAATGAAATCATCATCAAAAGACTGATTTCAAAACATGGATCCACTAAGAACTATATCAATCACCAATCCTGTACTGTTACCCTTTTAGCAAACTTTTCTAAATCGTTTATAGATATTGTAGGACAGTTTGATAATCAAAAGCTCCTCTCTGATCAGTATCAATTGGCCCTCCTTGATCAATTTGCAAAAAATGAAAGTCTTCTTAGCGAATACCAAGAGAAGCTTTCTCAATTTAAAACAATTAATAAAAAGATATCCGACTTAACGACAACTCAGTCACAAAGAAATCAGAGACTCGATTATTTGAACTACCAACTCGATGAGATTAATCGCCTTAATCCTTCCTCCCAGGATGAAGAAGAGCTTATTAAAAAGAAAAATGTTTTTTTAAACTTAGAAAAATCTCAAAGAATTTCTGCTCAAGTTATCGAACTCTTTGAAGGTAGTGAGGGGTCAACAGGCCTTGACTCCCTCACTAACTCTCTAAGTCACCTTATACTTAGGAATAGGGATCTATTAGATGATTACAGTGATAAAATCATTAACATCATTGAAGAATTAAGGGACTTACAACAGGGAATTTTACTAAAACTAGAACAGGACATAGATCCAGGAGAATATGAGTTTGTCTTAGAAAGACTAGACCTCTATCAAAAATTAAAACATAAGTTTTCAGGTACGGTTGAAGGAATTCTTCAGTTCCAAGTGGATTTCTTAAAAGAAAAAACTCAACTTGAAGAACTAGATTTCGATTTAAAGGATATCATTGCAAAGAAGGAGACTCTGAATCGCACATTAGAGCTATTAGCTGATAAACTACATAAGTCTCGCCTTCAACACTCTCCTTTACTTGCTAAAGAGCTCAGTCAAAAAATTAGAAGTCTTAATATGACAGGGGCAACCATCGAAATCAAAATCGATGAATTAAGTGAATTTGATCAACATGGAAAATCAAAAGTCAGCTTTCTTGCTGAAACAAACAAAGGCGAAGGCTTTTTCAAAATAAAGGACGTCGCTTCAGGCGGAGAACTTTCACGTATTCTTCTTGGCCTTCGACAAGTTCTATCTCGTTATGATTCAATTGGAATTTTTCTCTTCGATGAAATAGATACAGGGATTGGAGGAGAGACCGCTCTGACCATTGGAAAAGCTTTAAGCGAAGTTGCAAGTCAAGGACAAGTGATTGCCATCACTCATCTTCCGCAGATTGCAAAGTTTGCTTCAAACCTTATTGTGGTTGAAAAGCAAATCCAAGAACTAGATGAAGAGGTTAGGACTGAATCGCTGGTGAAAATGCTTCGCGGGAAATCAATTTCTCAAGAGGTGAGAGCAATGGTGAATCTACAATGATACAAACTGATAATCTTGGCCATCAATGTAGATGAACACCTGTTCCTTGAGTGCATAACCATTATTGAGATATATAGCACCTGAAGGTAGTACATAATCATCCTTCACATGTGAATGCCCTCCAATAATAAAATTTGCCTGAGGATTGGTTATGCTTACCCCCTCACGAAATCGAGCGCGTACTAGTTCTGCATTAAACTTTTCAGAACCTTTTTTTCTCGATTTTTGAGAAGCCTTTCTACCAATAAATTCTAAAAGCCTATAGGGGAGTAAGTAGTTTGCTACAAAGCGAAGAGGTTTTGAAAAAATAATGTTTTTGTATCTTTGATAACTAACATTATCCACCTCATGATCGTCACCATGAGATAAGTAGTAGCGGTTTTTCCCATCATCAAGAAGAACATGGGACTGAGTTAGAAGGAGTTCGTTATTCTTCCATTTCTTTTCAAATAATTTCTTTAAATGAACATCATGGTTTCCTTCAACATAGATAACCTTAACTCCATTTGCTTGAAGTTTATCTATTGCATTGAATATTGTTTTAAACTGTTCAAGATAAATTCCATGTGGCCCACACATCAAATCAAAGATGTCCCCTAGCAAGGCTACGTAATCTGCGGAGATAACAAGAGGATGCTCCAGAAACTTAAGCAGTAAGACTTCGGCTTGATCCCCAGGGGTTTTAACGTGAACATCTGAAATTGTTGCTATTTTCATTTAAGCATTTATAACATGAAGCTCGCCTTTAATCCTCTCAAAAATATATCTATCAAGTTGCTGTTTAATTTTTTCATCTAGAGACTTAAAGCGACCGCTAACCCTCCAAACTTTATAAGGAAGTCCATTGAACTCATTGGGTTCAATTTCTCTCACCATGATTAACTCTACATTAACCAGAGACTTCCAGCCAGGTGTGGAGATATTCAACTCTCTGAGAACTTCGCCCTCTCTAAAATACTTCCTCTCCATTCGTGAAATATAAAACGAAAGTCCACCACCACTAATATCAAAACAAGCTTTAGAGAATAGCTGATCGTTACCTCTATCAGTTCTTGATGTAAAAGATATTTTCAACTCATCATCTTCTAATGTGTTGATACGCTGAGAAGATCGTCTATCAACTTGTGAAACTTCAGTAGGTAGTTGAAGTGTGTAGCGAATAGGTCCACTGTTGGTTTTAAGTTGGCAACGGAAAAGCAGAGAGCAGTTAGGAACATAAAAATCAATATAACTTTGATTCATGAGAAGGTTTTGCACTTCCGTCTCATCATCTCCAGCAGGAATAATACTAAAATCCTTTCTGGCCTTGCTGACGGACTCAATAGCTACTCTTCCTAAATACTCTTCCCCTGCCACCAACTTCCAGATAAAAATATCACTCTGGGTTTCTTTACAGCCCATAAGAAGATCATAGATGACGGCAGGATCTTTAATGTTTGATAACAGCGTATCTTTTGCCACAATTAATCTCCAAAAATCCCTGGAGTAAAGAACTCCAGGGATACGGGCTTAAGTTCAGTAATATTATCCAATCAACCTCAGTGCGGCAGAACCTAACTGATTGGCCTGACTTAAAGTGGCCACACCAGCAGCATTCTGTATCTGCACAGATGCAAGCTTTGCCGTTGATTCTGCAACATCGACGTCTTCAATACGCGACCTCGCAGCCTCTTGGTTAACAATAGATACATCTATGTTGTTAACACTCGATTGTAGTCTTGATTGAATTGAACCGAAATTTGCTCGAAAAGCACTCACTGCTTGAATAGCATTATCGATTACCTGTAAATTATCGGAGGCATCAGATTTACTTCTAATGTTTGTTCCCCCTAATCCTAAATTTTCAGCAGTCGCATCTGCTTGGGCCGGGTCAAAAGAAATTTTATGATTATCTCCTGCCTTTGTTCCCACTTGGAAGTCCAGAACTTCACCTTCTCCACTAAGAAGAGAAATTCCGTTAAAGTTAGTCGTTTTAGAAATACGATCAGCCTCTTGTACTAGCTGTTCATACTCTAGTGATAGATACCCTCTTTCAGCTTCACCAATTGTGTCTGATGCTGCTTGAACAGATAACTCTCTTAAACGAGTTAAGATGTTACTCGTTTCGTTTAATCCCCCCTCTGCAACTTGCACCATCGAAATTGCATCATTCGCATTTCTACTGGCCACTTTTAACCCTCTCGTCTCTGCTTCCATCTTTTTGGCGATGGCCAATCCTGCAGCATCATCTGCAGACTTGGTAATTCGCTTACCACTTGAGAGTTTGGCAAACTCCTGCTCCTGTTGGGCAGTCGATGCCTTTAAGTTTTTCTGTACCTCTTGTGAGGCAATGTTGGTGTTGATTCTTAAGCCCATCAACGTACTCCTTATCAAGAATCATCTCTGTGCACTATGCCTAGAGTTCAATCTCTTATCGATCTGATCAGGTATTTACTTGATGATTTATATCGGGATTTTATAAGAAAAATTTAAGTTACTTGTAATTCAGGGCACTTAATTAAGCACCCTGAATCTTAGTTATGATGGAAGTAGTTGAATAACCGTCTACAAAATTGAGAGAAAAAACCTCGCCACCAGAGGCAATCACTTCTTTAGCACCAACAATTTGATCTATTTTCCAGTCCCCGCCCTTCACTAAAATATTTGGTTTAATTTTCAGAATAAGTGAGAGGGGAGTATCTTCTTCAAAGATCTCAACGAAATCAAC
>CAYWMU010000129.1:0-7612 GCA_964459395.1 uncultured Bacteriovorax sp. | reverse complement strand
CTATGCCTGTCAGTGAATGGATGCGGTGTGTTCCACCATTAAGGGAGAAGAATCGGATGGTTTGAAAAATCGTAATGAGTGGTGCCCGGTGAGGGACTCGAACCCCCACGCTTTCGCATTAGGTTCTAAGCCTAACGTGTCTACCAATTCCACCAACCGGGCAACTGAGCGGAGCTCTATAATCCAATAAGTGAGTTTCTGTGTCAATAGTTTTTTTACGAAATCTACCCTGCTTTTCTTACTTTCTGGGCTTCTTTTCTCATTCTTTCGATCTGATTCTGCAGGGCCGTCTTTTCTTGGCGAAGCTTATTATTCTCTTTTTTGAAGTCATTTGTCTGATTTCTGGCCTCAATCAAATCCTGCGTAATCTTTTTTAAATTGGCCTCTACGTGAAGCAATTTTTTTTCATCAACGGAACTTACTCGATGAGCGTTAACAGCTTCCGCTAATCTCATTTCAAGATCTACCACTTGAGCTTCGAGATTTTTTATTTTTTCTACCTGGGCCTGATCAACCTCAACCGTTTGTGAGAGTGAATCTTCTTTCGAAGGCTGACTCTGAGGCTCGATCATTGTAAGAGTTTGTAGCTTGTTAATTTCTTCTTTAAGATCCTTCACTTGGTTCCTAAGCTCTTTCGAATCTCTCATTTCTTTTTGAAGAAGGGCCTTAGATCTCTCCTGCTCTTTTGATAGTTTTACTAACTCATTTTGAAGTTGAGTGTTTTTAACTTGAGCTTTTCTCAGATCATCTTTAAAAGAATTAGCTTCATCCTTCTTTTTTAAATTTTGGCCCAAAGAAGAAAGCTTAGATTTATAAACATCGATTTGCTTTTTCAAGTTCAAGTTTTGAACCTTCAAATGCTTGTTCTGTGTAGCGTATTGATTAGAACTCTCCATCTGTAAATTGACTTGAGCTTGATCCAGCTTATTCCTTAAATGCTCAATCTCAGATTCTTTCGTCTTCGATACCTTCACTAAATTTTCTTTACTTTTTTCAAGAATAATTTCTCGTGCTTTCAGTTGTCTGTTGAGCTTTTCTATTTCTGAAGAGAACATTGCCTCTTTATGAGCTGATTCAATTTGAAGCTTTTTAAACTTGAGCATCTGTTCTCGAACAATGGTCATCAGAGTTAATTCTTTCTCCATTAGCTCTAAAAGTTTCTTTTGATCAAGAGGAGTAAAACTGCCTTCTTCTAGTTTTTGTTGGATTTCTTTTTTAAGAATTACATTCTCATCAAAGTGATCTTCTTGTGTTTCTTTATGAGAAGCTTCAGATGCTTTAGACTGAATACTGGCCATGGATGTTTTAGATTCTTTTAAAACGCGAACTTCCATTAATGTTGCCTGAAGTTTTTGAGCAAGAGATTTGTTTTCTTGCTTCAATGATTCAAGTTGCACCAATAATGCTTTCTCTTTTTCTGATTCATTGTTTTTAAATAAAGGGATATGCGGTTTAACGCCTTCTTCATTTGTAATTATCTCTTTGATGACCTGCTTATTTTCATCTAGCGATGATGACAAGCTTTCAACAATGATCGCTTCTTCTTTTTGATCAATAACACCTTTACGAGAAAATTCAAACTTTTCTTCTAAGGATTCCTTTAAGGCTTCTTTGAAAATAGACTTAACTCTTATTTCATCGGCTTCATTTTCTAAAGCAGAATGAATGACCTGCTTAATATCATTTTCCTGAAAATCAGCCTTAAGTCTTCTTTCTAACTTATCCTTTAACTCCTTAACCAGTTCGCGTCCTTTAGGATTAAGAACGACGGCCTTATTTCTAAGATTTTTTTTCAAGAAATAGACTTGGAACTCTTTAATATGTTCTCGAGTCAAATTACCACGAACTAACATCTTCTCTTCGCAAAAACCCGAAAGAGATTTTTTGAGGTTTTGAGGAAGGCTACTCTCAATAGACTTTACTTCCATTATATCAGCATGATTCTCATTTAATGTATTAAGAACTTCTACAAGAACTTCTTCTTCGTTGAAGGAATCTTTTTTATAGACATCAAGATCTTCAAATGCTGAAGAAACTTTCTCCAGGACACTTTCAAGCTCTTCTGAACTACCTAGTATAATTTTTTCTTCCTCTTCAGCACTTTTTTCTAAGAGGTTAAATATATCGTCGTCAGTAATCTCATTGTCGACGATTCTGTTAATTTTTTCTAACTCAACCTTTTCTGAGATTCTGGTGGCGATGACTTCGCTAAAACTATCTTTAGATATATGACGTATTCCTTCATCTTTTTCTTCTAAAGAAGGAAGCTGAATTTTTTCGGAAGGATCATCAAACTTAGAAACTGCCGAGGCCACTTCATCAGAAATGTAACTAACAATTTGCGCTTTATGAGGTAAAAGACATAACATAAAACTTGGACTTTCAAGTTCATTGTTCTTGAGCCATAAAGCAGTTATCGAAAGTTTTTGTGCTTTTGAAACTAATGAGAGATCAAAAAAGTCACAGCAATTGAGTGCTGTTGAAAGTAAAGTTTCTTCAGCCTTTCTTGAATTACTTGAAGATAGGCAAGCACTTACATCATCCATCATTATATTTTGTGCTGAGAAGTACATCTGAACGGCGAAAGCCTGATTTGACTCCCCATAAGTAATCTCTACTGGAAGCTCCATTTTGGAGCTATTCTTCAAAGCAGCAATATACATGATCAAATGATCAATATAAGTCTTAACAGTCAGTCCTGAAACATGAGAACTAAAAGCAGCTTTACTTAAATGATCGAGCTGATCTCCAAAGCTAAAAAACTGATTTACACTGAAATATCCCAGTTCATTGAAAGCTAAGTCTTTAGTTAATATTCCGGAGTCGAGGAAACTTTGGAAAAACTTATCGAGCAGAAACTCCTTCAGATCACTTTCAAACCAGTCATCCTCTATACAGAGCTTTCCATTTGCTAGAACAAAGTTCTGTTTATCTGAGACTGGAGTAATAGAGATAACCTGGATATCTTCTTCAATTGTTTGATACGTCTCTCTGATAAATCCAAAATCGTTTATATCTTGCGTGAGGATGTGAGTCCATTTGTAAGACTTATCATCAACCCTTGGATCAACGAGCTTTAAGTTTCGAGACTCGAAATAATCAATTAGTTCCTGAGGAACCTCTGAACATAGATTGAGAATGAATGCTTCTATTTTCATGCACTCACCTCTTGGTGAAAGCATGTTATTGATCTTAGAGATTTATTAAAGACTTTTCTAACAGGTAACAACCCTATTTTAGAACTTCTTAAAGTTTCAAGCTCTTTGAAAAACTCATAGTTAATAGTCGAGCTGTATTTTACTAATTGATCAGCTATAATAATGATTTTTTCCCAAGTATTGAGCGCTCCTTCAGTGTAACCAAAAGGGAAACCTTCTCCATTACTAAGTTCATGCCCAAATAAAACACTATTAACCAATTCAGGATTATTAAGATGTCCTAGGCCCTTGATATATTCAAGACTTCCAAAAGGATGTTCCTTAAACAGCTTTATTTCTTCATCATTGGCATTACGATTTAGTAAATATCTTATTCCCTGTCCAGGAGAGATACTTTCTTGATCAAGAGCTTCCGTAATAAAGTATGAGTATTCAGGGCCAATGAGGCCTGCATCTTGAAAGAATGTAATATGATAAATATCTTCTAAGAAACTTGGATCATAGAGCTCATTTGAAAGACTCGCCCAAATAGCAATTGATCCTGAAAGATGGGCCTTTCGAAAAAGATTTACATCTGTCTCGTGAAGCTCATTAAGATCTTCGACTGAAGCTTTATTTAAAACTTCAAAACAAGCAATGCTCCAATTTAGAAAAGATTTTCTTTCTTCCAACATGCTGTTGAAGAGGACGAGCAAATGCGTTTTCGATTGTGAGAGCTCACTTTCAAACTCAAGTTCCAAATGCTTTAAAAGGTGACTTTTAAATTTTTCTTTTAGATCTTGATCTACTACTGTACTAGAAATTATTTTACTACCTAGAGTGTTTAACTTCTCATAAAGCTTTTGGTCGATCCACGTACCCGGATGGCATAGTAGAATTTGATCATGAGTGGTTTTAAAATATACAAAATCCTGGCAAATAGTATTTGCCACAAACGAAAATGGATTTTGATTAACTTCCCTCATGAGTAACTCATCGGAAATTAAGGAAGTTTATTGAATAAGTTTTGTTAATCAGGGAAAAAATATGGATTTAGACTCGGTTATTATTGTTCTTTATATCTTAGGTGTATTTTATCTGGCATATCGTGCTTCAAAGGCGGTAAAGACCGACACAACTAATCAGGCTAAACAGGTTCAAGAACAGTACATGGCCGGGAAAAGCCTCACCTTTACTGAATCAATCTGCTCAATTTTAGCTACCGAAGTCTCTGCCCTGACTTTTCTTGGAATTCCTGCTTACGCTTTCAATTTAGATTTCTCCTTTGTTCAAATTTACATGGGCGCTATCATCGGTCGCCTCGTGATTGCTAAAGTTTTTCTTCCAAGGATTTACGATAAAGGCTTAACCATCTACGAAATCATGAACGACTCTTCAAAACAGGGAGGCCGTCGCACAGTAGCTATGTTTTATAGTGTTGCTAAAATTCTTTCCGTAGGAGTGCGACTGTTTTCAGGTTCAATCCTCATCGCAAAGTTTTTAGGAACAGATATGTTCAGCGCTTTAGCTCTCGTTACTTTAATTACTTTTCTCTACACCCTTATCGGTGGGTTAAAAGCAGTTGTACGAACAGATATTATGCAGCTAGGTTTATTCTTAAGTGGAGGACTCCTTGCTCACTACCTCATTCCTGCAACCACTGATAAGTCATGGTGGGAGTTAATGAGTTACGCTTACATGAATGACAAAACATCATTCTTAAACTTTTCTAATCCAAGTGGTTTTATTATTGGATTCTTAGGTGGAATTCTTTTTGATATGGCCACTCACGGAGTTGATCAAGATTTCGCACAAAGATTAATGGCCAACAGAAGTCTTAAAAAAGCTCAACTCGCTATCTTCTTATCTTCTTTTTGTTCAATTGCTATTGGTTTTCTTTTCCTCGGCATTGGGGCCCTGCTGTGGGCCAATTACCAAGGAACTCTCCCAACAGGAGTTGAAAATGCAGATCACCTCTTCAGTTACTTTATTGTCAATCATTTCCCAGCGGGAGTCCGAGGCCTCATGGTAGCAGGAGTTCTTGCCGCTACAATGAGCACACTTGATTCAACCATTAATGCATTATGTGCCACACTTTATAATGACATTCTTCCCAAGAGAGATCCGACTAAACTTAAATTCTTCGCTTTTACTGATAATGCCCTTATCACTATTCTTCTCTTCACCATTGCTGTTATTGCCTCTCAGAATGATGGTCTCCTTCTTTTAGGTTTGAAGGTCCAATCATGGACAGCAGGACCTTTAGTGGGGCTCTTTATGGCAAAAGTCATTTTCAAAGACTTCTTCCCTTTCAAGCTCACTCCTAGCTCAGTCGTTGGAGCATACCTCTTCGGTGCGAGCGGTGTTCTCATCAATACACAAGTTCTTGATTGGAACTGGAATCTTAATGTCTATTGGGGATGTTTGTTAGCGATGATATTCTTGAAGATATATTCTTCCTTAAGACCCAATAGGTCTTAAGGAAGAACTAGAAATTAAATTAGAGAACAAGCCCTGCTTCACCCTTAGGAATAGCAGAAAGAAGTGTGCGAGTATATTCTTCTTTAGGATTTTTGTAGATGTTGCTTGCCTTATCCATCTCTACAATTTCTCCAGCATACATTACACCTACGTTATCAGAGATGAAATTCACCACCGATAAATCGTGAGAGATGAAAATATAAGTAAGGCCAAACTCTTCTTGTAAATCGAGAAGAAGGTTTAGAACCTGCGCTTGTACTGACACATCAAGAGCTGAAACTGATTCATCACAAATTACAAACTCAGGATTAAGCATAAGAGCACGAGCAATACAAATACGCTGACGCTGACCACCTGAGAACTCATGTGGGTAACGGTTCATTTGATTAACCTTAAGTCCCACTTTCTCAACTAACCACTTCGCTCTATCAACTCTTTCTGCTCTATCTTTACCAATTCCGTGAATGATAAGTGGCTCAGTGAGAATCTCAGTAACCGTCATACGAGGGTTAAGTGATGAGTATGGATCTTGGAAGATGATCTGCATCTTACGACGAAGAAGACGCATCTCTTCAGCACTAGAATGGGTAATATCTTTACCGTTATAAATAATTTGTCCTGCAGCTGGCTCAATCAAACGAAGAACCGAGCGACCTAGAGTCGTCTTACCACACCCCGACTCTCCAACAAGACCAAGAGTTTGTCCTTTCTTAATCTGGAAACTCACATTATTTACAGCTTTATGATAATCAACAGTGCGCCCAAAAAGTCCTCCCTTAATAGGGAATTGAGTCACTAAGTTTTTTACTTCTAAGAGAACTTCTGAACTCTTCTCTGGAACAGACTCCTTATCAAAAACTTCAACTTTTTTCGGATCAAGCTTTATCTCTTCTCCTGCTTCAGTCATGAAGTCTGAAACCGTAAGAAGTCTTCTTGGGTTGTTTCCAAGGTTTGGACGACAAGCAATAAGACCTTTTGTATAAGGATGTGATGCTGTTTGGAAAATATGTTGAGCTGTATTTTTCTCAACAACATTTGAACGATACATCACCACCACATCATCAGCAATGTCTCCGATAACACCAAGATCGTGAGTAATGAACATCATACTCATTTTATATTTCTGTTGTAGATCATGCATGAGTTCCAGAACTTGCTTCTGAATAGTTACATCCAGTGCAGTTGTAGGCTCATCGGCAATAAGAAGTTTAGGCTCACAAGAAATGGCCATCGCAATCATCACACGCTGTTTTTGACCACCAGACATTTCATGGGGATATTTGTGAGCAGAGGCTGCAGGATTAGGAATCCCCACTTGATCCAAGAGATCAACGGCTTTTTCCCAAGCTTCTTTTGGAGTCATTTTTTTGTGAATACGTAGAGCTTCAGAGATCTGCTCTCCTACTTTGAATACAGGATTCAAAGAAGTCATTGGCTCTTGGAAAATCATTGAGATTTGATTTCCACGAAGATCTCTCATTTTAGCTTCATCGTATTTAAGAAGATCCTCTCCATTGAAAAGAATCTCACCTGAAATAATCTTAGCAGCTGGCTTCTGAAGAAGTCCCATGACTGCAAGTGAAGTAACTGATTTACCTGAACCAGATTCACCTACTATCCCGATGGTTTTTCCTTGAGGGATATCGAATGAAATATTATTTACAGCACGAGTAATACCTTCGGCTGTATGGAATTCTACGGTTAAATCTCGCACAGAAAGAAGAGGAGATGTCATTTTTACTTTCCTTTTAACTTCGGATCTAGGGAGTCTCTAAGAGCATCTCCTAAGATATTAAACGCTAATACAATGATGAACATCGCTAAAGTTGCACCTGCTAATTGCCACCAAACACCGCGAGCAAGTTCAAGTTTTGCATCATCAATCATTGTTCCCCAGCTCGGTTCGCCCTGCACCCCAAGACCGAGGTATGAAAGAATAACCTCTGACTTAATAGCTACTTGGAACTGTAGTGAAGTATTAATAATTACAATAT
>CAYWMU010000128.1:0-7614 GCA_964459395.1 uncultured Bacteriovorax sp. | reverse complement strand
TCTGTGGGAGGAGTTGAAGACGGGGGAGGGCCGGGAATTTCTTTAGGAAGGGATGGCCCGGCGACAACGTCTTTTTCTTGTTTCGGAAACCTCGGGTCATATGTGCCCCGATTATTGTTATATGCGGCTGCCTGTTCCTTTATCTCAGTAACTGTCGTTTCACCTCTTAAAAGGGATTGTGCAATGTCGTCTTTCTTCTGAGAATCTGTTTGATGGGCTTGGTATCGGGACGTTATAAGAGATTCAATATTCTCTGGTTTAATAGCGTCCATTTGTGACGGAATCAATGGCCCCATAGTGGAGCCTTCAATTGAAGCCTGTACTCGCTTGATAGCATCAGGATCTCTTCTAACTGCCACGGCTTCTAGATCAGAAGCTGTAACATGTCTTAAGTTAGGATTATCCGCTACTAGCTTGGCTTTTAAATCATCTATTTCAGAGAATTTTCGATTGGTCTGCATCTCAATAATGGCGTAAAGCTGGCCCGTTTCTTCTTCTGATAGTCCTGCTTTCTTTAAGGCCTCTCCCATTGAAGAGATCCACTTAAATTGATTGATCTTTGGGAGTTTTCCCTCTTTAATATCTTCTTCATCTAATAATGAGAAAGTAATTGGATTTGTCGTAATTTTTAGACCCAATTCTTTTTGTAACTTTTCATCTTCAAGAATCTTAGAAATATCTTTTCCTTGATCTTTTAGCGACTGGAGGTAACTGGCCATCATTTTAGGAAGGTCTTCGGGAGCGGCTTCTTTTCCCTCTAAGCCTTTACAGAACATATTATTAAAAACGTTGATGTCAGCTTTTGGGTCTTTCTTGTCGAAGTTCTCTGTAGTGTTTTTAAGTAGAACTACGTTCCCGATATAATCATTAAAATCTTTTTCTTCTAAAGATTGATTGATTTGTACTTTATCTTCTCCGCGAATCACCTGGCCCACTGTTCTTCTATAAACAGTAGCAGTACGTTCCTGGCAGGCATATTTTTCTGTGAAGTGATCCCTCATTGCTTCTTTTTCAGCAGGGGAAATCTTTTTCTTATTTGCGAAGTAATCATCTAGGTGATCCCTCATTATAGGGCCATCAAACTTTGGATGATCGTTAGCACAAAGGAAACCCTTAACATTCTTCATGAGCTGGTTACAACTTCGATTCAAACTTTTAAATGCTTCCTTTAGTGTAGAAGGGTCGTTGTAGATGTCGAAAGTTTTTCCTCCATCCTTTCTTATCCTAGCTAAGTTTTTATTCAAGGAGCTTTGAAATTCAGGATCTCGGTAAGCGAGGTTGAAAAATACGTCATAACTCAAGAGATCTTTGTAGGCATCTTTATCATTCGAATCAGCGTTTTTTACAATGGATTTAATGTCCTCATCACCTGACGCTATAAGACTTCTGAATCCTTTGGCGGCTGCTCCGGAATTTGATCTTAAGTCAAGATAGGTTTGTGTAGAGAGGCAAGACTTAGCATCAACGCCGGTCGTTTCAAACTTGAGCTTATCAGGGATCTCTTTAGGGTTATTTGTTCCAAAGATCTCTCTAAGACGGGCAGGCATGAATCCTTTGGGAGTAGGGCACCCAGCAGAACCTCCTGATTTTTGAATGGCTTCCACATCTGTAGCAATCGTTTGGATATTACACAGGGGCTCTGATTCATCTATCAAGTTACCTATATGGTCTTTCGTTTTTAAGAGATTAGAAAATTTTGTAAAATTAGAAATCTGATCTTTAACAGCATGATTTAATTTTTCTCTGATTGATTGGTCAAATTCCCACTGTAGAAAATCTTTCTTTGCCTTGTATCCAACTTTTAATTCGTTGAATTTGGCATCGGAGAGGCACTTACATAGCTCCTCATGGCTTAAAGTTTTGTCAGAGCAGTCTTTGGTGGCGGTGGTGGCAATATCGGATATATCCTCGTAGCCGGGGTCTGCTTCCTGATCACAGACTTCTTCACCATAGGCAAAGGAAGAGAGGGCGATAATAGAGATTAAGAAGATTAAATGCTTCATTACTCTCTTATTTTCGGCTGATTAGGGGATTAACTAAATGAAAAGATCGGGTTTATAGGTAAGTGATGGTTTTTATACGAGGTAGTCAGGAGGACTTGTCTCCTGACTGCCAATAATCTGAGATGTTTAAGAAGAATTAACTAAGGATCAATGAACTTCTTAGATGCATGATCTACTAATCCACACATAAAGCCATTTGCCCTAGGCCATTTGTCATGCTTACTTGGTGAGTAAAATTCAAGATGAGCAATGTTTTCAAGTTCGGCGTATTTCCAGTTATCAACACCACCAGCATTTGCGAAACGATCGCGTCTTTTTATCCATGAATCCGTTGATTCGATTGAATAATTATTAACCTGATCGCCCGTCAAGATAGGAGATGTAACGGCCATTGATCGCCAGTCGGCAAGGTCGGTGAAAACTTTGGCGCTACATGAAGCAGTGGTATTGCAATATTTAATTTGACCCTTGTTGTACGCTTTATGAGTGGCATAGATTTGCCCTTTAGAGATACCAAGCTGAAGGTCTTTGTCCTTGCTGTATTTGCACACCAGCTCGATTTTGGGATTGGCTTTGGTTAGGTCATAGATTCTTTTTGAAACACTTATACGAGCGAATACGAGCGGTTTATCACGTCCACTACCATAAGCATCTGTTAGAACCATGTCCACAGAGTCTTGCGCGAATGAAGATCCACTGATTAATAGTGAAAGAGCCAATAGAAAGTGTTTCATAGGTAAGTTTCCTTTTGAGGGGGAATATAGCTATTTTTTATATGAAGGTCATTCAGTTATGAATTTTTTGCAGGATAATCAGGGGAAGAGATAATTTTTTAAGAAATCTTAAGTATGAAAGCATACCATTTCTTGCCAATACTGGCAAGAAATGGTATGCTAGAGACCATGAGTAGGAGTGAACACAAAATAGATATTAGAGTTAATGGAGTGAAGATAAATAAAGTAATTATCGACCCTCACTATAAAGAAAAGCACTCTGAGAGTATTACGGATGAGATAATACTAGAGCTTGTGAAGGCATTAGATGGTAAGGACTTTGAGCCAGAAGCAGTAAAAGATGAATACAGTTATTTTGTTTCCTTATTGGAGCTAAGTAATAAGAACTATAAGTTAATATGGCTCATGGAAGAGGATGAGCTTTATATAGGCGTAATAAACGCTTACAGGAGGTAGAAATGGGTTTTCCTAGCAAGAAAAAGATCGAAAATATTTTGGAAGATTTAGAAAAAGCAGAAGGAACTATAGTTCCCGGGGTCAGTGCTACTCCACTTGAGAAATTTAGATTTGAGTTATGCCAGCGATTCGTCCGTTATAAGAAGAAGCATCACTTGAAGCAGAATGAGCTGGCACGAATCCTTGAAGTTGATGAAGCGAAAGTAAGTAAAATTTTGAGAAATAGGATTGAAGAGTTTTCAACTGATCGCTTAATTAATTTATACTCTAGGCTCGATCCATCGGTTCAGCTAAGGGTTAGTTAGAGGGAAAAAGAACCTGATTTTTAGATCATTCTTTTCATGGAGGGGTCTTTAATAAAGATAAAATTATTAAGTACCTTCTCATGACAGAGTAATTCATCTGTTAAAAGTGATGGAAGCCCATCGGGCAACCATCACGTGAATAGATTTATTCTTTCTTTGCGCTCACCAGAGTTTTTAATTGCTTCAATATCAGTTGCGATTGTTTGGATATTACAAAGAGGACCGGATTCATCAATGAGGTTTCCGATATGATCTTTGGTTCTTAGGAGGTTGGAGAACTTGGTGAAGTTTGAGATCTGATCTCTTACTGCGTGAGCGAGTTTTTCGCGAATTGCTTGATCGAACTCTTTTTTATGAAAGTTGTCTTTGTCTCGTTTACTAACTTTAATGTCATTAAATTTTGCATCGGAGAGGCACTTACATAGCTCCTCATGGCTTAAAGTTTTGTCAGAGCAGTCTTTGGTGGCGGTCGAAGCAACGTCACCTAAATCATTGCTTAAATCATCAAACCCAATTTGTTTGCAAGCCTCTTCACCAAAGGCAAAGGAAGAGAAGGTAATAAATGAGAACAAGAAGATAAAATGCTTCATTATTCTCTTATTTTCGGTTGATTAGGGGATTATCTAAATGAAAAGATCGGATTTATGGATAAGTCACTGGTTTTATGTCGAGGTAGTCAGGAGGACTTCTCTCCTGACTGCCAATAATTTGAGATTTTTAAGGAATATTGATTAAGGCTCTAAGATTTTTCTTGTTTCGTAATCTAAGAAGGAGCAAGAAAACCCATTGACCGTAGGGAGATTATTCCCATGCTTCTTAGGTGAGTAGATTTCAAGGGTTTCGATGTTATCAAGCTCGGCGTATTTCCAGTTCTGAACCCCTGCATTTGCATACTCATCTCTGGTTTTCAGCCATGAATTCGTTGATCTGATAGAATAGTTATTAACCTGATCTCCCGTTAACTTAGGAGAGACAACGGCCATAGAACGCCAGTCTGAAAGATCAGCAAAGATTCTTGCGCTACAAGCAGAGGTCGTGTTGCAGTAGTTCACTACTCCATTATGGTACGATTTATGAGTCGCATAGATTTGCCCTTTAGAGATACCAAGCTGAAGGTCTTTATCCTTGCTGTATTTGCACACAAGCTCGATTTTGGGATTGGCTTTGGTTAGGTCATAGATTCTTTTTGAAACACTTATACGAGCGAATACGAGCGGTTTATCACGTCCACTACCATAAGCATCTGTTAGAACCATGTCCACAGAGTCTTGCGCGAATGAAGATCCACTGATTAATAGTGAAAGAGCCAATAGAAAGTGTTTCATAGGTAAGTTTCCTTTTGAGGGGGAATATAGCTATTTTTTATATGAAGGTCATTCAGTTATGAATTTTTTGCAGGATATTCAGGAGAGAATTGATTTTTTTAAGAAATCTTAAGTCATGTTACTAATTTGGTAACTTTCTCTTGGCTTGATGTTACTAATTTGGTAACATACTGTATGGCCAAAGCAATAGTCGAAATTTCAAGAAGAGCAATGAAGGAAATTAATAAAGCACCTGACTATATTGTCGAAGCAGTTCAAAAATGGGTGGAATCTATTGAAAGAATTGGCCTTGAAGAGACGAGAAGGCTGGGTGGAAAGGGGCTTCACGATGAGCCATTAAAGGGCGAACTTCTTGGGCTACGAAGTGTGAGACTCAATAGGGATTGGAGGCTCTACTACAGCCGGCAAAATGGAAGTCCTGTAATCGTTAGCATAGAAAGAGTGGATAAACATGAATACTAAGGAATTTAAAATGGCAACTTCAGCAAGAGAGTTTTTAGAGAAAAAAATTGGCCCTATGACTATCGGTAAATTAATTCGTTCTTATAGAACCTCTAATGAATTAACGGCCCAAGCCGTAGCAGAGATTTTAGAAGTCAACAGAAGCTTCATTACTAATATTGAAAATGGAAGAAAGCATATCTCGCTAGAAATGGTTTTAAAAATCGCAAAAAAATTAAAAGAAAGCCCAGAGTTATATGCTCTTGTTTGGTTCGAGGAAGAGGCGAGAAGGGGTGGGGTTTCGTTTGAAAAAATTGCAAAGATGAGGATAGCTTGAAATTGGCAATGAACTTTTCTCGTAATTTTCATTTATGGCTAAAAGTTAGTCAGTGGAAGAGAATTGGATAATGAGTGGAGGAAGCAACTTATAAAATGGATATACATCTTATAAGTTGCAAGCGAGCTTTTTTGTATCTGCGGGTAGAGGCTATTGTTTATTTACACTTGGATCTCGCTCTGAGGTCTTTCGAGCAACAGGAGACATTGATCCATAAATCTGGCAATTGGTGTACATTTTTCTGATTATATCGCGATTATTATTTGGAAAATCAGTGTCAAACTGAACCTGTTCGTCAGCAGAGATGAAGATTTCATCTTGTGGAATTCCTAAAATATCTCTGACAATATCTTTTTCTTTCATCGCACATGACATGAGTTGGCTTTGTGCACTTTTGAGCTTTGGCATTATGCTGTCGCACTTATTCGCATCGAACTTGTTACTCTCAATGATGGAATTATTCACCCCGTTCACCAAAAGCGTATCAATTTTTTCAACTGCGCACTTGGATTCATCAACTTTAAATGTTGCTTTCTCTCCTGTAGGAAACAACCAACCTTTGTCATCCATGAATCCCATATATGCTTCGGCGAGCCTCTTTTTAACGTCTTGATTTTTTTTGTATGCTGATTTAAGTTCCGAGAAAAGTTGCCAGCTCATTCCCATCTTTTTCTCGTTGAAATTCTTTTTTGTAACTGTATCGTAATCGAGCATTACCCTATTACCTTTTTCATCAAAGACATAAACTCCCGAGCAGTCTCCTCTCTGGTGAGTAGTTGCCCTAGACTCTGATCCAAAAGTAACAGCGGCACATTGGCCAGGATAGTTTCCGTTTGCAAGTAAGTATGCTTCATTATACTTAATTTGATTTTTTTCTTTCTTTGATAATTTTGAAAACTGTAGATCCTGAGTGTATCCAGCGATACGGCCCTGATCATCTTTGTTAAATAAAACCGTTTCTTTATACGGAAATCTTGGATCAGTTCCTTCAAAAGTGACTTCGATTCCACTCTTTGATTCAGTTTGTTTTGTGACTTTCTCAAGGCTCTCTCTTGGCTGAATTTTTCCGTCTTTTGTAATTCTTCCAGTCGCGAGACCGTGGTCACAACCAGAATAATCAACAGAGGCAAAGATAGGAGAAGTAATAATAAATGCAAAAATCATTTTTTTCATAAAGTAATCCTTTTTGTATCTTCAATTATTAGACCTTCTGGAAAATAATCAACATAATTTACGATACAGATACTTCTCCTTCACGGAGGGAAATTGTTCTCAGGTCTTGGATGAAGTTTTTTCGACAGGACACTACAATTTCCCCAACAGTGCTTAATCCATCGTGAGGGACATATTCACCAAAGCCATTGAGTATAATTTTGTCGGGTAGAGAAATGACCTCTCCCATAAACGATTGGGTGAAATAACTTGAATCTTGAGTATGGCGATATTCAGAATACCGGGCCTCATATAGATTCCCAAAGATAGTTAGTGTTACAAGACCGAGAACCCAGTTGTTACTGAGGTCTCGACCAATAATTTGAAGATCATTAAATAAAGTTTTTTGCATTTGATTTGCGCCCTTTTAAACAAATGGAATGTCTTCTGTTGTTAAGGAAGTGTTTTTCTTTTCGAAGTTAAAAGAGATTGAATCAGCGATAAACTTAAGGTCATATTTACGTTTTTCGTCTTTTGAGTGGAGATTGTTTTCGATTACAACCTTGATAGCGACAAGTTGCCCCTTCTCAATATGATTTTCAATAATTTTAGATTTAGCATTCCAGGCCTCAATGTTATACCAGTGAGTAACTAGTCTACCTCCTCCTTCTTCTTTTTCATCATGAATGTACTCGTTAACGGCAAGTGATAGATTGGATACAGTATGATCTCCAATTTTCTTTGTTTCTTTCCTTCCTACTCTTCCTACAATTACTGTTGTTGGTTTCATTAATTCCTCCTTTTTAGAAATTTAGATAAATCTATATCCGTTCCAGTAAAATAAAAAAAAGAGTATGTAAA
>CAYWMU010000127.1:6690-7783 GCA_964459395.1 uncultured Bacteriovorax sp. | reverse complement strand
CTAAGAATGAATAGAGTGAAAAAATGATGAGTGGGGCCAAAAGAAGTTTATAACCAAGTCCAAAAAGAAGTGGTTTTAATTCTCCACTAAACTCTTTCATTTTTAATTGCAACCCAACTGAAACTAAGGCCAAGGGAGTGAGGGTTACAGCAAGCTGAGTGAGAATCTCCTCGGTTATACCTTCTGCTTTCCATCCTAAAAGCGCTAAAATGACGGCCAACAAGAATGCTAGAAAAGGTGGAAAGAGAAATACCTTTTTAAAAATTCCTTTCATGTTGAGTGCTCCGAAAGAGTATTTCGTTGCCACCCAAACACCGAAGAGAGAGACAATAAGAAAGCTTCCTGCTTGATCTAAAAAAATACCATATTTGAGAGCACCCTTTCCATAAAGGGCCTCTAGTACAGGAAATCCAACAAAGGAAGTATTACCTAAACCTGCAGTCAAGATAAGACAACCAATAGTGGCCCGATCCCAAGAAAAGAACTTTCCAATTAAAGGAATTACGAGAGTGGCCAGTCCAAAAATAATCCAAGGAACTAGCACAAGAGTTATCAAGGAGAATTCCCACTCAATCTTAGGAATATTGAGTAAGGCTATTGCCGGTAAGGGAACATGGAGAATGACTCCATTTAGGGCAATATGGGCATCTTTCGGTAGAGATTTATTTCTCTGAAGCAAAAGACCAATAAGTAAGCAAAGAATCACTACCGAAATGTTTGTCATAAAGAGAGGGCCGACTAAGTGCGGCCCTTAAATACTTTTATTGGTTTTTGTTGATACAGTTTAAATCTTCAAATGAGATTTTAAGTCTATTAATGAAACTCTCCTCTCCTGCTCTTAGCCAAACACGTGGATCATAGTATTTTTTGTTAGGAGCTTCTGGTCCCTCAGGGTTTCCAAGCTGGGCCTGAAGATATTCTTTTTTACCTTCATAAAAATTTTTTACGCCATCCCAGAAAGCCCACTGCATATCGGTATCAATATTCATTTTAATCACACCGTAACTAATGGCTTCGCGAATTTCACTCTGAAGAGAACCTGACCCTCCGTGAAAAACAAAATTAACTGGACGGGCATTTGTTTTGAGTTTTT
>CAYWMU010000127.1:0-6680 GCA_964459395.1 uncultured Bacteriovorax sp. | reverse complement strand
AAACACCGTGAACGTTTCCAAAAGAAGCTGCTATAGTGAAGTTTGAACTTACAGAATTAAGTGCTTTATAAGCTTCTGCTACATCTTCTGGTTGAGTATAAAGTTTTGAGTTATCAATGTTAGTGTTATCAACACCGTCTTCTTCTCCACCTGTAACACCTAATTCGATTTCAATACCTGTTTCAATAGCGCTCATGCGACGAAGATACTGAGCTGAAATTTCAATATTCTCATGAAGATCTTCTTCTGAGAGATCAAGCATATGAGATGAGAAAATAGGACGCTTAAAGGCCTTGTAGTGCTCTTCTCCAGCTTCAAGCATATTATCAATCCAAGGAAGAAGTTTTTTTGCAGCATGGTCCGTATGAATGACCACAGGCACACCATAAGCTTCGGCCATCATAGCAGCATGATGAGCACCAGAAATAGCGCCTAGGGCCTGAGCCTTTTGATTATCTAATTTAAGACCTTTACCACTAAAGAATTGTCCCCCACCATTTGAGAATTGAATAATAACTGGTGAGTTAATTGCTTTAGCAGTTTCAAGAACAGCATTAATAGAATTCGTGCCAATCACGTTTACAGCTGGAATTGCAAAATTATTTTCTTTTGCATATTGATAAAGATCTTGAAGAGCTTGACCATAAATTAAACCTGGTTTGAATTTCATACAGAATCCTTTGGTGAGTTCACTGAAAGTGTATTAAAATCAATAGTGATTGAAAAGGAATCCCATGACTATTACTTGCTCACAGCTTCACAACCACATGAATCAGGCCCTTTCCCCACACCTTTTTGATGATTATTGTCCAAATGGGCTACAAATCTCAGGGAAAGAAACCATAAAAAAAATAGCTTTTGCGGTTTCTGCTACTCAAGCTTCTATTTCCGAAGCAGTTGAATGGGGAGCCGATGCCTTAGTTGTCCACCATGGAGTTTTCTGGAAATATCAACCAGCACGACCTATTGTTGGCCCGTGGGGTGAAAGAATTAAACAGTGTATTCAAAATAACTTGAATCTTTATGCCTACCACCTCCCTCTTGATAGCCATCTTGAAGTCGGCAACGCAGCCTCGGTGGCCCGCCTTCTCGAACTCAGTGATATACTTCCCTTCGGGGAATATAAAAAAACTTATCTCGGAGTTAAAGGAAAGTTTGCCACTCCTCTTAAGGCCAGTGAACTCAAAGTTAAACTTAAAAATATTCTTAATCACGAAGTCATCCACGCCAGTCCTGATGATGAGCAACTCATTTCGAGTATTGGGATCATCACAGGAGGGGCCAACAATGAATGGTCTAAGGCCCTTTCTGAAGGAGTAGATGCATATTTGACCGGAGAGATTTCAGAATACAATTGGCATGATGCAATTGAAGCAGGCATTCATTACTTTGCTGGAGGACATCATGCGACTGAGAAATTTGGTATCCAAGAATTAATGAGGAAGATCCAAAATGATTACCCGGCCATGGAAACAAAGTTCTTCGACTCGCAAAATCCTGCTTAAAAAAATAAGGCTCCCATTGGGAGCCTTATTCGTCTATTGTCTTAAATCTTTTTTACAAGCATGTATTGCTCGCCTAAATCATCAAGTGAATAGGCCGTCGTTTCGGCTTCTTTGCCATATCCCATATAAAGGTCACAACGCGCATTTCCTCGAATCGCACCACCTGTATCTTGGGCAATGAAAAAACGAGAGAAAGGAACTTTTCTGACTTTACCATCAGCTTCATCAGTAATGGCCTTCTTAGCTCTAATGAAGTTGAGAATTCCAAAAGTTTTATAAATTCTTCTATCAATGGCCACTGAGCGACCTTCCGTCAGTGGAATATTATTCACTCCCACTGGCTCCTCATCCGACTCTCTAAAGTAGATGTAAGATGGACAAATTGAGAATACTGCCGGCTCCATATGCGGATTTTCTTCAAGATATTTTCTTTGATTAGGAACAGTGGCCTGATTTTTTGGAAGAAGACCATTATCAACAAAATAGTGATACACCATCTTAAAAGAAAGATCGTTCTTTCCTGCATAACTCAAATACTTAATCTCTTCTTTTCCATCTTCGCCATAAACATGAATTCTTCCCCCACCTTGAACATGAAGAAGGTAGAGATCGTAGAAAGATTCTTCCACATAGAAAAGTTCAAGCCCCTTACCAGCAAGAGCACCATGATAATCAATATCAACCCGAGATTGGTTTCTATCGATATCGTTGTCTGGAAGTCGGTAAATGGCCTTATTAAAGCGTTCTGTAGGAGTACGTGACCCATGAAAGTCAGGAGAATAATAGGCAGTGAATTTAGTCCACTGAGGCTTACCATAACCCGACTCACCCTTAGCAGGTGTCGTTTTATAGATAGCAAAATCCTTATTCATGCTTGCATTAAAGCGATCATAACAAGTTTGTCTCTCATTTTTTAGCTTCAAACATTCCTTCGCCTTTTGAGTAAGCTTTTGAAAGTGAAGAAGAGAATCTCTCATAATGGACTTAGGATAGACCTTTGTCCCAAATCTGATTGTCCCTTTAAGGCCAATGCGATCATATGAACGAAGCTGGCGAGCGATGGCCAACTCAACGTTTTCAAAATCAAGATCATCATCAAATTGAATTGTTTCGTAAGTTCTTTGAGTGGGGGTTACTTCTTGGGCGTAAGCAACTGAGAAAACGAGCAATATGTTCAAGAAGATAAATTTCAATGAACACCTCCATATGTTTTTTGGCAAAAATTATTCATTTCAGCTTAAAGCTAGTTGACTGAAACTGTCAAAAATTTTTACCCATAAAAAGAATATCGCTTCCTTTGTAGTTTCTTACAAATTCTTGCACAAATCCTAGCCTACGATAAAAACTTACATTACGGGCCATAGGTGAAGTCATGATGTGAAGCCCTTTTACATCGCTATAAACGAGCTTTTCCCAAGTAGATATGAGTTCCTGTCCCATGCCTAGTCCTTGAGCATCAGGATGAAGATTTATGTGTAAGTGGGCCGGAAAACTTTCATAGAGGTCTTTAAAGAGCTCTAAATGAGGCTGAAAAGAAAATAAGCTTTCATCTGTCTGAGATGCTCCTAAACAATAACCTAAAACTCTCCCTTGTGACTTGGTCACTAAAACGAGCTCAGGAAATTTTTCTAAATAAATCCCGAAGTATTTATATTTAAAATTTTCTCTGTGCTGATCTGATACAAACTGTGTCATGGAAGATGTAAGAAAGAAAATCTCACTCGCAGCATCTGCGTCAGCTTGAGAGGAAATGGGAAGGACTTCTATATTCTTTGACATAAGTTCCAAACAATATACTTGGCACGTAATGGAGGATCAATATGCCTCACATCTTTTAGAGGTTCAAAACTTAAAAGGTAAAACCAATCCGGAGATACCATTCTAATAAAATCTTTAATAAAACTTGTCTCTCCTTTTGAACTCAGTTGCATTGCCCCGTAGTACCAAGAAAAAGCGGTATGCAATTCCTCACTCTCCACAATCTGCTCGAAGTCTTTCTTCAAAAACTCCACATCTATCTTGAATAAATGGCGGGAGGTTTGAGCAAATGAGATAAGTTTTTTACAAAGAGGCTTAGAAAGAGAGAAGTAATCACAGAAACTTTCGCTCGATAATCCAACAAACTCTAAACTCATCATCCAGTTATAGAGATTAAATTCATCAATTAAAGTGTCTTTAAAACTTTCATCTAATATCTTAGAGTCCCTTACTGGAAGTTCCTGGCAGTTATTCTTGAGTAATAACTGATAGAAGCTCAAAGGAGAATTTGATTTTTTCATCTCACTAAAAAGATAAAATGCTGAAAAATTTTGAGGCATAGAATCAAGATAGGACTTTAAAGTTGAAGAAAAATCAAACCCAAGTTTGAGAGAAAAACGATAGGCCCTTAGATAACGAACCGGATCTCGAACAAACTGCTCTGAACAAGGATGCAGAATCTTTTGCAGAAGCATTTTATGTCCATCAAAGGGATCAATCATTTGGATTTGCTTCTCTTTAATTTTGAATCCGATCGCATTGATGGTGAAGTCCCTTCTCTTCCAACAGACTTCTGGTAGAAGCGATAAATCATACTCCGCTTCAAAGTTCTTGTGATGATCATCTGAGCTGAAAGATTCTATTCGAGGTGGAGAAAATTCAAATTCTAATTTTCCGGCCTTCAATCTAATCACTTGATAAGAGAGATTACTCACTTCACCAAAGGCCTTAAGCTCCTTAGCGAGGTCTTTCCACAAAGAAACAGAGAAAGCATGAGTAGAGCTTGAAAGCTCCACATCCCAGTCTTCTCCTATTTTTCCTGATAATAAAAAATCACGAGGAACACCACCAACGACAGTAAATTCAAGACTTCTTTTATTAAAGAAGGTGACAAGATCAGTAACTATAGGAGGAGCATTTTTTAAAAAGCTTTCCACTTTCATAACTAAAGCTCTTGAGCGACTTCTAAAAGATAACGATAAAACTCTTTAAGTTTAAAGTTATTCACATCACCTGCATGACATGCGAACGAGACGTTATTACTAAACATAGCAAACCCCTCTTCCTGAGTTGCTATATTTGGGCGCTTATTACGCTTTAGAACGTGAGTAGGAACCACTGCAATCCCTAAGCCTTCATTGACTGCTGACAACATCTGTCCAAAAGAGTTCACCGTAAGACGGGGTTTAACATTTCTTGGAACAGTCCCATACCTTTCTCTACACCAACGGTAGAAGTTTGGGTCATTAGGAGCATAGAAAATGGCAGGATACTTCAAGAGATCTTTTAAAGGAGTATCTTTGGTAATATCTAAATCTTTAGAATAAACGAGAGTGACATGTTCCGAGTGAAGTTGAAACTTCTCTGCATAAGCAGGCACTAAGTGATCAGGAACAATCATGCAATCAAGCTCTCGATCCTCAAACTTTTTAATTATTTTTTCTGGGAAATCCATGAACAACCTAACTTCAAGTTGAGGGTGTTCAGCAATAAATCCCACCATTCTGTTAGATAGCCAGGTTTTACCAAGGCCATAAAGAGAACCCACTCTTAAGGCCCCTTTGATTTCATTGTTCTCTAAATGAATCTGCTCAATGGTATCTTGCATTTTCTTTGAGAAATTTTTGGCCACTCTAGCTAGCCTATGCCCTTCTTCTGTGAGCTTCACGGCCTTTCCATGTCGAGTGACGAGTGGAATTCCTACTTTGGCCTCCAAGTTTTTTAGGGCCTGAGAAACAGCACTCTGAGTAACATTAAGTTCCTCAGCGGCTTTAGAAATTGTTTCATTGTGGGAAAGTGCTATCAGCACTTGGAGCATAGATGTTTCAATCATTGGTCTACCTAATATAACGTATAAGTATTTCTAATATAAATAGTATGATACTGTAAAGAAAATTCAAGCATTTATAGAAGTTCAGACTGTCGATTACTTGGTCAGAAGATTAAATTGAAGACAATTCAGCAACTAAGATAAACCTAACTTTTTGGAATGTAACCTAATATTGTGGCCCTTACATTGCATTTTAGTCAATTAATTACTCCAGATTGCATATGTTTTGCCCTAGGAGGACAACATGTTTAGGTTTCTTATTCTTTCTTTATTTTTAGTAAACTTCAACCTGACGGCCAAAGTAGAAAAAACTCTAGAGATCCAATGCACGAGTTTTGTTTCAATGATCGATAATATTAACTCTCGAGTGAGCTCTGATAAACAACTCATTGTGGAGTCTTGTGATGAGAGTTTTGAAACAACTTTCTTTGGTATTGTGAAAAAGAACTTTAAATCAACAATAGTCTTAAGCTCTCCAAGTACTCTTTGCTCAGATGCAAAACAAATTGAAAAATTCCCGGTAGATCTAGGACATGGAGTTGCCTTGGGAGTTGATTATCAAAGAAAAATTGAAGCTCTTGAATCTTTCGGCCTAGTAAGAGGAGACCTTGTTAACTACGGGGGCCTCATCGGAGTATATTTAGTAAACTTTCATTCCCCTGTCTGTGAATAAAAAAAAGGGCCAGTTTCCTGGCCCTTTCTTAAATAGCTTTTAGAACTAATTAATCACGCTCAGATAGCTTTTCTTTACGCTCGGCCATCACTTTCTCTTGAACGTGTGAAGGACAAGCTTCGTATTTTGCAAACTCCATTGAGTAACCAGCTTTACCAGCTGTTCCCGAACGAAGCTGAGTTGCGTAACCAAACATTTCAGAAAGAGGTACGTGTGCGTTAATGATCGCGTCACCTACTTCGTTAGTTTCTGAACCAAGGATCACACCACGGCGAGAAGATAAGTCACCGATTACGAAACCTTGGTAATCTTGTGGAGTTTCAACTTCCACTTTCATGATTGGCTCAAGAAGCACAGGATTTGCATTCTTGATAGCTTCTCTCATTGCCATACGAGCAGCAATACGGAACGCCATATCTGATGAATCCACATCGTGGTACTGACCATCTTGTAGGAAAGCATCTACGTTAATAACTGGGAATGCAGCAAGAGGCCCCTTGTTCATAACGTCTTGGAAACCGCGGTCACAAGAAGGGATGAATTCGTTAGGAATCACACCACCTTTAATCTCGTTATTGAAACGGTAAACTTGCTCTTCTTTTTCTTTTCTATCGTCAGTTAGAGGCTTGATGTAACCAGCAACTTTACCGAACTGACCAGATCCCCCTGTTTGCTTCTTATGAGTGTACTCAAA
>CAYWMU010000126.1:0-7954 GCA_964459395.1 uncultured Bacteriovorax sp. | reverse complement strand
TTCTCGTGCACTGGTAGCTCAGCTGGATAGAGCAACCGCCTTCTAAGCGGTAGGTCAGAGGTTCGAATCCTCTCCGGTGCGCCATTTTTACCTTAATTAACTGTTACTTTAGAGAAACCATTCATTATCACCACTCCAATGATGATCAAGCTCATGCCGATGACCGCTGGAATATCAAGGGTCTGCTTATAGACGAAGTAAGCAATCGCAGAAACTAAAACAATTCCAAGTCCAGACCACGTTGCATAAACAACTCCTACAGGAAGAGTTCGGACAACGATGCTCATAAAATAAAATGCCCCTGCATAACAAGCGAGCATGGTGAAAGTGGGAATGACGTTGGTGAAGCCATCTGTTTTCTTCATGAGACTGGTTGCCACCACTTCTAAGACAATTGAAATAATGAGTTGTAGGTAAACCATGACATTCTCCTTAAAGAAATTAATTGTACTCGATAAAGAGCTACAAATTAACATCAAGAAGAGTTCGAAATAACAATGTAATTGCCAATCGGAGACCAACACTCTTCAATTAAAGGAAACTAATTATCACGGATGGTAAAATGAAGTTTTCTTTGTTGCTGGTGTTTCTGTTTTCTTCTTCAGTTTGGGCGAAGTGGAGTGTTACAACTTACAATTTAAGAAACTTCGATAGAGATGGCCGTCAGGGTAGGACTGATCTCGTTGAACTTGCTCGTATTATTGAATCCAGCAAAAGTGATGTGATGGCATTTCAGGAAATTATCAGCACTAATAACTTTAAGAAATTGATCGCCAATAATCTTCCTAACTACGCTTATCATATAACGACTTGTGGTGGTGCAGCTAAACAACAGTTAGCACTGGCCTTCAATAAAGATGTTTTTGAGTTTGTTCGACGAATTGAGGATCGAACTTTTAGTGGAGGAGAAGGAACAAACGGTTGTGGCCCCCTTCGTCCGGTGCTAGTGATTGATTTACGCCATAAAGAGAGTGGCGCAGTTTATACTTTTGGAGTCGTGCACTTGAAGGCCGGTGGAGGGAAACGTGATTTTGAGCGACGCTGGAGACAGTACGGTGGCTTGAGTCATCTCTCTGACCGTTATACCAATAAGAATCTGATTCTTTTAGGGGATTTCAATTCCACTGGTTATAGTCTTAGAAATGAAGACTATCTTCGTTTTGAAGACTTTCTTGACCGTGCGAATATGAGGACTATTTCAGAGACATTAGGTTGCACTAGTTACTGGAAAGGAACTCATGGAGGAGAGGAATTGTCATCATCCATTCTTGATCATGTTCTCATTCAGAATAAAAATTTTCATGCGATTACTGGAGTGAAGTTAGGAGCGCACTGTGCTCGCTTAAGCTGTCGTCCAGCAACTCGCTTGGAACTAGGGCCAAGTTTTAACGATGTCTCTGATCATTGTCCTATTCAGGTAACATTTAAATAACTAGTTAAGGAATAACTCGAGAAGCCCGTAATAGCTTAACCATCCTAAGACGAGGGCCGTAATACATTTTGAGAGGCTGAACTTTAGTTTTTTGCTCTTGAATCTTCTTTTCATGGAGCCTTTTTCGGCTCAAGAAAACTTTATGTTTATTAGACAAAACTTTAACAAGAGATTTAGGTCATTCTTTCAGTGGAAAGTTTCAAAATCATCCCACCTGATCCATCCTCCCTAATAGTGATCTCTCCGTTTAAGAGATTCATCACATTCTGAGCAACTAAAAGGCGTCTATCAATTCGAAAGGCTTTCGACATCTCTTCTTCAATGATTTTTTCAATATAAAATATAGTGCTACATTCCCGCTGTGACACGGAATGCGATACTTCAATCCTTCCATCAGGGCATGAAATGAGCGCACTAAATGACAAGGCATTCTTTAAGACGGTGTTACTTATTAGCCATCTATTTCCAGTTATCTTAATCTCTTTAAAACTTTCCGCGTCTAATTTCAGACTTAGATTTTTCTTACTGACGATTTCTTTTAGTTGATAAAGGTGCTCTCTAACAAGAGGTAGAATCTCAAACGTTTCTTCGTCAAAATGTTCTGAACCTGCGATATTTTGTAGTAATTCAACTTGTTCAAACAAATTCATCGCAGACTGTATTTCTTTCTCGGCGGCTTCACTATTTGTGAAGCCAGGAGAGTCCTTGGACAGATAGGTATTTTGAATATCTATAAGTTTTGAAAGAATATCATTAGAAGTGAGTTTCAAAACATCACTTATATCCTCTAAGCGATTGTAGGCTTTTCTTTTCTGAAGATGAATCTTCATCGAGAGAGTACAAAAGAAGCTGATAAGGAGTGAAATGATAAAACGTAGGAAAAATGGAATCTCAAATGGTGGATTTGAGATTTTAGGCCAACTTATGAAAATAATATCTCTGCCCCACATAGTAGTACTAATTTCTTTGAAGTTTTCTTTTTTCGAAGGAAGACCGGTTTCAAAATAGATGTTACCAGTCGATCTGTCCTTTATGACTAACTCATATTTATTAAAAAAATCCCTCTCTCGAAAATGCTTGAAAAAAAGTTCAGAACTAATGACTGGAGCAATCCATCCTGAAAGTTTATTATCAATATTAATAGGGATATAAAAAACAAAGCCCTGTGTTCCTTGAAAAAGCTCTAGAGGAGGTGAAAACCAGAATTTTTCTCCTCTCTCATATGACTTCATGAGCTCTTGAAAGTTTTGTGTGACTTTCCCCATGGCCCCCTGATTTTCGTCCTCAGGGTAGATATTGATGATTTTACCTTGGGGATCTAATTGATTGAGCCCTAGGATAAAATTCTTGTCTTCTAAGATTTGATGAACGAGTTCACCATAATGATTATCTCCTACTTTTTGATGAATATAGGCAGAAGACATTTTTCCTACGACTAGGGAAACATCTAAAGTTAGTTCAAATTTATTGCTTATTTCTTGTTGAACAATTTGAGTTGCTTCTCTTTGGAGTTTTTTCTCACGACTATTGATTTGAGAAACAATGAAATTAATGACAGCGAAGCTAAGTAAAAAGGTAATGACGAGCGTTGAGAGCAACTTTAGAGTCGGAGGTAATTTTATCATCCAATAATTGTAATAGAGTTTATTAGTTTGACGATCTAAATTTTCGCTCTAATTCATGATCTTTGGTCATATGTGGGTTCTCTTCATCATGAGTTAAGTCGCTGACTCCAAGTTAGGATAATCTAAGGGAATGAAGCGATTTATCAGGTTCTCTTTTTTTTAATCCTGGTCTTAGAGGAAGGGGGAAGGTAGTATGGGCTTATCTGTTCTCAACTAACTTTAGTTTTTATTTCAGATCAATTTAAATCGAAGACCTATTTATTCAAGTTTTATCTCAAAAAATATCAAATCAATTCTGTCACATCTCAGTGACATTTTTACATCGGAGGCTCACATGAGTCAAAAAATTTATGTTGGAAACCTAGGTTTCTCTGTTAACAACGAAGCTCTTTCAGAAAAGTTTGCCCAATACGGTACAGTAAATTCCGCTAAGGTAATCGTAGATAGAGACACAAATCGCAGCAAAGGCTTCGGCTTTGTTGAAATGTCTTCTGCTTCAGAAGCATCAGACGCAATCAACGCTCTAAATGGTACAGACTTTGAAGGTCGCCAAATGAACGTTTCAGAGGCAAAGCCTATGGAAAAACGCTCAAACAGCCGTTACTAAATAAGCTATCTCCACGCTGACTTATCCTCAGCGTGGAGTCTCTTTGCTCCCTCTGCCCCTTCCCATTCTTTTCCTTGGACTTAAATGAAAAATGATTCAAAGACGCCTTTTGTCGCAAAAGTCGACAAAAGTAATGTTAAATATGTTAGGCCCAAGAATCTTGGAATCGACTTCACCAACGAGATCGACATCTGGTCTAAAATGGAATTTCGTTATAGAGAGCAGATTAAAAAACTAAATAGTAATCAAACTCTTGAGGGACACGATATCTTAAAAGATATTAATTCTTTGGTGTATTCGTTTCGTGAGAAAATCGAATGATCTTTATGGCATAAAACAATCAAGACTAAATGAAGAGCCTCCGCATATGATAGCTTTTCCATCACTTTTTATAAATAAGTTAGAAGGAAAGTTATCGCTATTATTACTGAATGTTATTTGATGGGCCGTACTCCAGTCTGATGAATTTCTATACCATATATTACAAAACCTTTCTCCATCTTTCTTGAATGAGTAAGTAACATGAAGTATGCCTGAGCTATCATATTCAGCGTAAGGAGTTGAAACGCAAACAGAGCCTTCGCTAGTATCAAACAAAAAGGGAGAATTTACATAATTATCAATCTCTGACCTTACAACCAATCTATTTTTACCTGAAGAGGTTGGATCATAAACGGATAGAGTATGTAGTACTCCCTCGGGATTGAAGTATAGGGTAGATCCTTCTCTACGAGATGCACTTTGAATTCGAGTAAAACTGGCAAAGTCATCAGCCGTTGTACGAAGAGTTGCACCCCATGCACTTAGTTCATTTCCGGTATAAAAAATAGCTGTACGATTTGTCACAGAGTTGAATTTCATAATGGAGCTACTACTTTCTCTTGACGGATTAATATGAACAGGTAGAGATGATAAGTTATCAAGGAATTGTGTTACATTTCTGTGAGCAACATAAGTAAGTTTTATCTCATCCTGATCATCAACAATAACATCCGATAAAATAGTACCGGTAGTAGTTACAGTGCTTGGATTAGTGAAGTTATCAGCAGAGGTCTTGAAAAGTATGTTTTGATAACTAGTGTAATCTTTACTTGATTGGTAGAAAAACGTATCTCCTGAGCTAGTGCTCACAAACCTTGGGTTGGAAATGTGAACCTTAGGATCGATTTCTTGAGTTAAGAATTTCTTTTGCCCGCTAGATATATGTTCGAGGACGAAGTTTTTACGGGAACATCCTGCAGTAATGCAATATTCATCTGAGTAATAAATAACAGATAATTCATCATTACTAAAATGAATATATGGTTTAGGTGTAAAAGAAGGAGAGATGGTTCGAGTGGTAGTTCCTGGGGTTGTTTTTGTAAGTTTTAAGCCACCCGAATAGAAGCCTTCCCCTTGATAAGTAATGACAAAATTGTCAGGGTCGTCCTTTACTGCTGAAATGTAGCGAACATTACTAAAGTAATCTTCATGAAGATTAATCGTAGACAGATAGTTATCAGTGGATGTTTTATAGGATAGCGCACGTCCATTTGTATCGCTTCTGCTTTCAGTTCCGTAAAATAGATGGATAACATCATTCTCATCTGCATAAGCTGAAGGGGAGTGGTCAATTCCGGGGTAGCTTCCTCCATAGATACAGGTGTTGTCGAGATTAACTTGTGTGGCCCAGTTATCCTCAGAAGTTTTCTTAGCAAGCTTCCAACCTGAACATCCATTGTAAGTATTAGTAGTTGCAAAAAATATAGCTGCTTTGTCTTGTGAGTCAGCAACAAAGGCAACGCCCGAGAAATTATGTCCAACAGAAAATCGAGAATGAGTTTCTGAGCCATCTTCATCAATTAATGTATAACCTGTATTCGCTCCAGTACAAATTCCAGCCACTATATTTATTCTATAAGCAGAGTGAAGTTTATTATTTGCAGGGTTATTGTAAAGCCTGTGATCACCGATACCGCAGCCATCAAGATGAGTACCGAGAAACTTTTTTGAGGTGAAGGCATCTGCATCAGAGCGATGAGTTATTTTGTCTTGCGAGCATGAGTTTGTAGAGCAATACTCGTTAGAAATATACACGAGATGAATCTGATTATTTTTGGTTTTACGTAAAAAGGGATTTTTAGCAGATTTAGTCAAGGTTGGTGTTAAATTAACTCTAGATAATACTGCAAAATTAGATGATTCTATCTGAGAGTAGATAACATCATAGATGTTTCTATCTCTTTCATTTGATAAGTAACTCAGATGGAGTTTTCCATTCTTTTCTACTACGTTAGGAAACCTTGAGTCGATGGAAGTACTTTTGGTAATAAAGTAAGGTTGCTTGTAATTATCAGAGGAACTTCTTAGAACGAGATTTGTGACTCCACATTTAGGATTTACACAAAACTCATCGGAAGCATAAATAGCAATATGGATCCCATTACTCAGTTTTAATGAAGTTGAACTATCGATTCTTGTTATTTTAGGAGCTAGAAAGGATCCGATTTGATTAGGCTTCCAAGTATCTTTAATTATCGTACGCTCAAAATATTTTATCCATTCGCCAGTACCATCTTTTCCGAAGAAAGTGATTGTGCTACTTCCTTCTGGAAGAATACTAAGATCAAGAGTGGCATGCCAGTTGTTGTTTTCACAAGAGGTATGGAACTCATTCCCATCAGCAACGATTTTAATTTCTTGAATATCATTGTAGCAAGAGCCCTGCATTGGAAAGGACTCCTGATTGAGGTAGTCGATCTTTGAGATGTTGCCCACTTGTATAGCAGCTGTTTTAAACAGGCTTATATTATCGCCACAGCCGATTATCAAAATCAGGAGCAGGATCTTAATAATAGATACCATAGCAACTGTATCGGTCGGAATAAGTGAATTCTTAACATTTTATGCTTATGAGGATTTAGCTGCATTACAGATCATAAACTTTTTGTTCGTCGCTATGATCTGTGAGTTCCCAAAAATCTTTTTAAGTTTCACCTGATAACCTAGGTGAGAGTTACCAATAACTCTAATGATCCCCCCTTTTTTGAGGGAGTGATAAGCATCCTGAAACATTTGGTAAGCGATGAAGTCTCCAATGGTATTTCCTTGATGAAAGGGAGGATTACAAAGAACCAGGTCAAGGTAACTTGATTTTTGATTTTCAAAGCAATTCGTCCAGTAGAAGTGGCCCTGATCTTCAAAGTAATTTGAATAATTTGTTTTAGCACTTTTGATCGCCATTGCCGACTCATCACTAAAATGGATGTTGGCGTGTGGGTTATTCATCTTGGCCTTGATGCCAATTATTCCGTTAGCACAGCCTAGGTCGAGAATTTCTTTAAAGTCTCCTTTCGGGATATGTTCTAGAAAAAACCTTGTTCCAATATCGAGTTTCTCTCTGCTGAAGAGATTTGAATGATTAGTAAAAGAGGTCGGGAAAGAATCTATGTTAATGGACTGGGGATAGGGAGAAGGAATGACTTCATTCTTTTCGAAATGAGCAAATATAAGACGTGCTTTTTTATGAGCAAGACTTGTAGAGGTATTTCCAATATATTTTTGAAGAAGATCAAAACTCGTGGCCGCTTGATGTTTAACCATTACTCCACAAATAATTTGTGAGTCTAAATGGAGATGGTCCGTCAGGTGGGCGAGTATATCTTCGAAGAAAGACATATTCTTAGGCATCTGAATAAGAACGTAGTCATAGATACCACTAAGTTCATTCAGATCATTTAGGGGCTGAATCCGCTTCTCACTGTTTTGAAGAATTCCCATATAACTGACAAATGAATCAGTATAAGTGGAAATGTCATGTCCTTCAAGGCCACAGGTTAAGGCCCCAAACTGATCGTTAAGGATGAGAATTCTTTTACCCGCTAAATTAAGCTTACTCATATGATCTAGGATAAGCTGGTCAGCACTATCCCAACCCTGGAGTAGGTCATTCTTGCGCAAGGGATATCGTTTAATTTGATTAATTGGTTTCGGATTCATAGATGTCATTTTATCATTATTCTCGAGATAGGAGTATATATGAAACTAAGTCAATATTCTGCAGTAATTTTTGATATGGATGGTGTTTTGGTGGATAATCACGAAGCACACTTTAAGGCCTGGATGGCCTTTTCCGAAAAATATCAATTTCCACTCAATGACGAGATCTATCTTAGTAAATTTAATGGGAAAACCAATCGGGATCTCTTTGAAATGATTTTTGGTAAACTTTCAGAAGAGAAGTTTCAAGAACTAGTTCATGAAAAAGAGAATATGTATTTTATTAATGCTTGTTGTTGTTTTTACTTCTGC
>CAYWMU010000125.1:0-7959 GCA_964459395.1 uncultured Bacteriovorax sp. | reverse complement strand
CGTCGATGTTATGATGGGATCGAAGCATGGAAAGCTACCCTTCCCCCCGCAGCTCTTATTAGCCGAAAATTCTCAAAGCCAGTGTTACAATTCCAGCGTCTCATTTCTCGTGCAAAAAACCCTGCTCAACTCTATCTTCAAGATTTTTTCTCTGCCTATGGCTTGGTAGAGGATGATTGGAAGAAATTGATTTTAAATATTCGGAATTGGAAAAAAGAGCTAGAAGACATTGTGTATCAATATTACGCCGCAGCATCTCGTACTATTCTATTTACGTTACGAATTGGAAACGAATCTTCTATACGAGCAGCAGGTAAGGCATGGGCCAACATTTTGCCAAAAAACTTGAACCAGATATTGAAAGACGATCTAGCTCGTGCGGTAATTGAAAGATTCTCCTTCCCTTATGATACTGATGAGGTACTCATCGATTCTCTTTCTAGCCTACTTATTGGGAAGAGAATAGATCGTTGGGACGACAGTACCATTACGTTATTTGACCGCGAATTCAAAAGTTTGATTCATAGAATTGAAGATGAGGCTCTAAATGCCCCGGTAAGTAGTGAAAACGAGGAGAAAGTAGCTGTCGATTTATTATGTGCACGAATCGACAATCTTTATAAAAGGCTAGAGTCATTGATCGGCCATGATCAAGCATTAGCTCACGTTAAGAGCCTGATTCCCAATTATTGATAAGGATAAACAGATGACAACATTAAAAGAAGTCCTTCAAGACATTCATGACCCTTCAGTTAGACATATCGTACCAGTTTCTGGTGGCAAGGATTCAGCAGCAATGGCTATTTACCTACGAAAGCATTATCCACAAATACCTGCAGAATATGTTTTCTCCGATACACAATGCGAGCTAGATGAAACATATGAATTTCTGGAAAAGCTTGAAGCTCTTTTAGGCAAAAAGATTGCTCGAATCAATATGCTTGACTATTTGAATGTCAAAAGAAAACCAGGCAGGAATGTTTTTGATTTCTATCTTGAAGAGCTCTTTGGTGGTTTTCTCCCAAGCCCTCAAGCACGATGGTGTACAATTAATCTAAAAATCAAACCTTTCGAGCACTACATAGGCTCAGGGAAGGCATATAGTTATATTGGCATACGCGGAGATGAAGATCGACAGGGATATATACCTAATAAAAAACCTCCCAAAATATCGGATAAACCTAATATCATACCTGTGTACCCTTTTAAGGATGATGGCATTATCCTCCAGGATGTTAAAGAAATATTAGAGCGTTCAGGTTTAGGTTTACCAACCTATTATGATTGGCGCTCTCGATCTGGTTGCTACTTTTGTTTCTACCAGCAAATTGGAGAATGGCAAGGTTTAAAAGAACGACATCCAGATCTTTTTGAAAAAGCAAAAAAATACGAAAAAACCAGTGGATCGAACAAATATACTTGGTGTGAAGGTCGAACTTTAGCAGATATCGAAAATCTACCCATTCGATATTCAATACAGGATATGGATGAGGCAGAAGGATGCGCTATTTGTCACATTTAAAGGAAATCCTTTAATATTCGCATTCTTTTCGGGTGTTTAAATCGTCTAAGCACTTTTGACTCGAGTTGTCTGATCCTTTCTCGCGAAATATTATAAATATCTGCAATTTCCTGAAGGGTATGGATTTTATCTTTAATAAATCCAAATCGGAGGGCTAAAATCTCTTTTTCTCTCTCTGGAAAACTACTACTTAATTTTCGTAACATATCTCGTAACTCTGCTTGATGTATAGCATCTTCAATCATGAAATTTTGGTTATGTAATTCTTTTGCACTTAGCTCTTCTTCATGAGAAATACCATATTCTTCGACCGGTTGAATAATTAATCGAATATAATCCAATTTATCTTCATCAATATTTAGAATTTTTGACAGTTCAACTTTTCGATTCTCAAAATCTTCTAAACCATATTCAGATTCTCCTTCTTTTTCTAAGAATCTAAATAATTTGAAATAATGTTCTTTGATATGCATTGGACAATACACTAAAGTATCATGTGGTGGGATTTCCCGTTGCATTACCTGCATCATCCATAAGGCTGCATAACTTATAAATGCACTATTTTGTTTCATATCGTACTGGTTGAATGCTACAACCAATCCTGCAAATGCTTCTTGGATTGTCTCTTCAAGATTAGTTTTAAATCTTTTACTAAAAAACAATGCTTGCTTAAGTGCTGTTCTTAGATACATATGAATGATACGTGTTCGTGCAAATTCGTTTCCTTCTTGAGCATGCATAATCAAATTGGAAAATTCTCTTCGTTGGGGTGGTTTGATTTTTTTGATATCTGCAATCAGATTGCTAAGGCTGGGTTGCAATGAAACAATTTCATCATAAATTAAGTTGTAATCTACTTGACTAGCATCAAATGTTTCCTCATCAAAGTCCTCTTCCTCTTCTCCCTCATTTAGAACCACAATTCCTTTCGAAATTATAATATCAGAGATTGCATCTAACTCGGTAAGTGACAATTCATATTTAGATGAGAGTTCTAAAATTTGATCCTCTGTTACAAAACCAAATTTTTCAATAATTTTTGTGATTTGTTCAAGGACAATTTCTGATTCAGTCAAACCACTTTCCTACGTTCTCGCTGTTCTGCATAAATCATAAATTGAATCAATATCAACCTCCTTGCTATATCGATTATTAATATCATCAATAAAATTAAAGAGATTTTCCAAATAGTCTTCTTCTTTCTTGGACGATTCAATCAATTTCTCATGCAACACTTCTATACCGCCACGTACATATTCTTCGAATAAGGACTCATCGGTAAAAGCTTTGTCGCTACCGTAATGTCTGAAGGCTTTGTCGATTCTTTCTTCTAAATCTGGAGCATGCTTTGCATCCAACAACATGATTAATCGATATGTTAACCAAAGTGTCTTTTCATTTTTACTTATTTGCTCCAAAAATATTTTCTTGTCACCTTCACTCTTATCCAAGTCAGCTTTCTTTGAATATAAAAACCCAACTAACGGTGCCATGATATACGCATCTATAACTCTTTCAAACAATTTCACATTATTTCTACCGAAGGGAGTAGTCAATCTAGTAACCATATCTGCATGCTTGCCACGAAAGGCATATTCCTTATCGAACATAATCACACCTCCTCCAAAACGATATAGGATTCCAATTCATTATGTTTATCCAAAACATATTTTTGTCCAATTTTATTTTCCATATAGGATGTCGCTATATCACCATCTGTATCTTTAATGAAGAGAATTATCTGTTCAGCAATATTTGGTAATACTTCACAGACTGTCTTAATACGAGTTTTATCAAAAGCGGAGAGCGGAGCATCCATTACTAATGGATAAGGTTCTGAAGTAAGAAATTCATCTCCATTATCGTTTGCTGTAGATTCTTTTGCTAATTTAATTATTCCAGCAATGAAAGATAGAATAACTGATATGCTTTGAGCCGTAGAGGTCTCAACCTTGTCAGAGTAGCCATTATAATCCATCACAGTTATCTGAATATCATATTGTTCGTCAATTGACAGCGACAAACCACCATTGTAAATGGTTTTAAAGATCGTATTCACAGCTCTTTGTAATTTTTCACGTGTTTCATTTTCCTTTTTTGCATACATTTCATAAAGGGTGTTATACATATACAAAGCGTATGCTTTATATGTTTCAATTCGCCTATTGTTATCATCCTTAAGGGCCATTTCTTTTCTGAGTGAAGACTCCCTATTCAGTTTGCTATTTATTTCTCCTTTCTTCATCAATAATTTCTTACTTTGATCTTCTAACTCTCTATCTAATTTTTCAAATCTCATGAGACTTTCTTGTAATTTCCCTACATGCTTGAGTCCTTTCAAGATATTATCAATTTGATGGATTCTTTCTTCGTCTTCAATGTTATTATTTTCTTCTGTTCTAATTTCCTTGAATTGTGAAATAAATGAATCAAAAAATAAGTCGGAGTTATTCATTCGATTCTCACACTCATTGGTGAAATTATTAATGGCACTTCCTACTGATTGTGGAGGGATATACTTCAAAGTGTCTTGTAGATGCTTATACGCATCATTTGAATCCTTAATGTGCGTTCCACAGATGCAATGCCCTCTGTTTATTAAATATTCAATTGTTTTGGCATGAATATCTGGAATTCCTTTATCCAAGTTGTCGGATTCTGACAACCCTAGTAGAGCGTCTTGGATAAGTTTTCTAGATAAAAATCCAGGAGCCTCTCTATTAAATCTCTGAATTAACAGCGATTTTATATCTTTAATACGATCATTTCTATTTGAGATTGAATGCAAGAGTTGTTCTCTTTCTTTCTCAAGTTCCTCTCCTTCTGCGTTTGCTCTAATTTGTTCTTTTAATCTATTGATCTCTTCACGTGCATTTTCCCTTTCAATATCAATTTCATCAATCCTTTCATCTATAGACAAAATTTCAGATTCCATCATCTTAATATCATTGTTAATTCTAATTAATTCTGCATCACTTGAGCCGTCATATTCTTCATTGTAACTTTTTATCACTGACTTTCTTTGACCTTTTCCATTCAAATGGTCCATTGCAGCAATAAAGGCACTTAAGCCTAAGAGGTTACGAACTGCTTCTGCAAAATCAGGACTTTTTCCCTTTGTGATATCCTTACTCATTTTGTCTATTCTTTCCCCGTCAAAGAAAAAATAGTGAGACAACTCTATAGGAAGAATTTCTTTTATACGACCTTCAATATCAGTTTGCTTCTCAAATACTGTTTGTCCATCTTCACTTTTAAAAGAAATCGAAAGAGTCGTTTGAGATGCAGGTTTTACAATTCCGTTTACATCTTTTTTGTATGCTTGTTCACGCCTGATGGTATATTCTCGATCATTATGCAGTAACCGAACAGTTACCTTGACATAATCTCTCTCATTTGCACCTAATCCAGCTCCTGTTGCTTTGCAAAATACTTCTTTATCATTGAAATCAGTATTTCCATATAGGCACCAAGTAAATGCTTGAGCAATTGTTGTTTTTCCTGATCCATTTCCACCCATGAAGATTGTAACATTTTTTTCCAGATCAGTTGAAAACTCGACCTTTTGAACTCCTTTAAATTGGCGGAAGTCCTTAAGTTCTAATGACTTTAATAACATTCGACCTCCTCCTCTATCAGTTTTGCTATTTCCTTGACCATTGCAGATCCGGCATATTGCTTTGTTTTAATATTTTGTTTTTCACGAATAATTATTCGCTTTAATAATCGATTTGCAATGCTCAAATCGATCTTAATTCCATCCACTTCAAAGCTATTCCTTTCTTCCACAGCTATTCCTCCCATTCATCAAATCCAATATCATCTAATCTATATTTCTCTTCTATATCAGCTATAATGATTTCAGCCGTTACAGCATTTAGAGCAAGCCGGGAAAATTCTCTTGCTCTTGCCATTTCCTTTCGAGCCAAGCCTTTTTCTCTATTCAATTCAAATTCGGTAATGTGTGGTAGTTCGTTTAATGGGCGAGTAAGAGTAATAAAATCATAAATTTCTGCAAATTTTTTAGTTGGTGAAGTACGAAGCACTCGTCCTCGACGTTGTATATATTCTTTCGGATTGGATGTACTTGCAAGAATAAATGCTTTTTGAATATTGGGAATATTCACGCCTTCATCAAGGCACTTGATTGCTATCAACACATCTAAATCTTCTCCAGATTCGAATTTTGTCTTAAGCGTATCACGTGTAACGATATTCTCTCTTGATGTAAATTGTGCCACCTTCATATTCAACTGGTTCCCTAACAAGTCAGTCACAGTATCGATTTGCCTTCTTTCTTCTTCGTCGATGTCAGTTACATCTTGATATTCCTGCAGCTCCTTCGCTGCACCACAATAAACAAGTATATGACTTTGCCCAACAAAATCTTCGATTTGTTCTTTAAGTCCTTGAATCTTGTTATTTGCCCCTGCTACTATCCGTGCTCGTTCTAGAGCAAGGATTTTCCCTCTCTCATTGAGTCTTGTCTTTCCATTTTTATCTTTGATAATGCATTTACCTATTTCTGCTGAAAGATCTAAATAAACCTGTCGTTCTCGATCTGTTAAGGTGACGATGACTGGATAATATTTGTATTCACACAACTTGCCATCTTTGATTGCTTGATCGAGCGAATATTCAATACTTTTCTGACCAAAAAACTTAAACAGAGCTGCAGTACCCTCTGAATCGCCATGCCGTTCAAGTGTTGCAGAAAGTGCTAGCCGATATTCATATTTATCTAGAAGGAGTTTACTAAGATAGTATGCTCCGAAGTTGTGTGCCTCATCTACAAGCAATAATTTTTTTTCTTTAATTTTTCTGATGTTTGACTGCACGTACTCAGATGCAAACGTTGCATTGGTACAAATTAGACAGAAAAAACCAGAATCCATAACACCTATTCGTTGGTTAACAATCGCTCGACTTAGTCGGTCTTTCCAATTCGTTTGTTTCGAGGCACTGTACCCAACAATGGGTGCAATATTAAATTTTTCTAAATCTTCCACCCATTGCTCTACAAGATGTTGAAATGGGCAGACTATGATAACAGCTAATTTGTGATGTAATTGTGATGACAGTGAAGCTACAGCAGCTAATCCGGTGTATGTTTTACCAGTACCAGTTGCCATATCAAAAATCCCTCTATTTCCTTGATTCGACCATTCTCTGATTGCGGCTTCCTGATAATCATGTAATATCAATCCATTTGGCAATCTTGGAATATTTTTTTTGGTAGCAACATACTGAGGTGCTGATTCAGCGACATCTAGATCAAGAGTTTTGTCATAAAATGGTTTTATCTTGTACCGTTTTATTAGCTGTTCATCTACTTCAGGGAATTTTTTAACAACCATCGAAGGTTCGTTATTTTCCCAAATCCTTGAAAATGCAAGGGCTTTTGCAGATACCCTCTCTTTATCCCATTCTTTCCAGGAACAAAATACATCTATTGTTTCATAATTAGAGACCATGGCTGTCGCTGATTCATTCATGGAACCAGTAAAGACAACTTTATTGCTGTACAAATCTTCAATAATTCCTACTTTTTCATGGTAGATACCAACACCAGAGTCATTTTCTGTAAACGCAACTTTAATATTTAAAACATTCTCAGCAATCAAATGGGCAAGAAGGTTTAATCGGTTTCGATCACTTTCAGTTCCGGCTTCTGTAAGTTCTCTTAACAATGATGCTTCAATCACTTCATTACGTGCCTTGTATCCCTTTTTTATCGCATCAATGTCCTCATCAGACAAATGAGGAGAAACAATAAGCTCGATTTTTCCTTGTCTTTCTGCTAAATCAACCATCCCTATAGATATTTGTGCCAACGAAGATGAAGAGAAAAAACCAACTGCTCGCTTATATGAAACAGCTTTTCTCAACAAAGGTATGTAAAAGTTTTGTGGGATATTGTCATGTAGAGAGCGGTATTCACTCTTTACATGAATGTTCGTTAAACTCACATCAGTCCCCTTTCTTTCAAAAACATGTACTGATAGCAATTATACCCTATTTTGAGTGATTCTCCTACTACGAAATTTGGCAACGATTTCAGTCTTTCTCGTAATAGAACTGTAAGTGGACAAATTGGACTGAGGTGTCATTGTCTTTAAAATATTACAACAAATTGCTCACGTTTTATCATTAAACAGTTGAGTTTTTACTACAAGCTCTTAGGGTTATAAAGGAGGTCGCATATAGAGAAAAAATCTTTATATAAGTGCGTCTGGCGCTTACAAGACAGATTACAGCGTGATGTCGTTCGTGTCCGTCACAAGGAATCGGAGCGTGATATTGAGCCAAACCCAAAGAGGCGCCGAGACGCTATCAACGCGATACGGTAACAGCATCCCTTCGACCGCAAATCTTCTCTCATCTGAGAAGGGAGATTGTTAGCAATAATAAAGGGGTGCAATAAGGAAGCCTCCTTG
>CAYWMU010000124.1:0-7969 GCA_964459395.1 uncultured Bacteriovorax sp. | reverse complement strand
TAGTTATAAAACCATACCGCTGGAATAGCGGCTGCAAGACCTGCGGCAGTTGCCACTAGTGCTTCTGCAATCCCTGGAGCTACGGCCTCAATGCTTCCTCCTCCTTGGGATAGTCCAGCGAAGGCATCGATGATTCCCCAAACGGTACCAAAGAGACCTACGAAGGGAGTGATAGATCCAATGGAAGCGAGTGTTGAAACTCTTTGATCCATTTTTTCATTGGCCTGATTATATCCTGTCTTGAGAGCACGCTCTAAACTTTCAAATCCATGTTCACTGAAATGAAGAACTAGACTCCCTTTTCCTGAAACGGCTAAGCGTTCAGAGATTCGATTAAGTTCTTCATAACCACGTTTGAACATCAAGCTCATACTAGAATCATTGTTCTCATTTGCTTCGCGATTAATTTCTGAAAGAGGATGTCCATTTTTAAAGAAAGTATAAAACTTGTCATTTGATTCAATCAGGTTTTTTAGTTGCTTATATTTTTGAAGAACAATAGTCCACGAGAGAACTGAAGATAGAATGAGAAGTAATAAGACAAGCTTTACAACAATTCCTGATTCCCAAAGAATCTGCCAAATATTTAAACCTTGCATTCGTTATCCTTAACGTTTGAGTTTCTTGTATGAATAAATAAATTGATTTCGAAATTTATAGTAACAAAAAGATATAAGCCAAACCAGTGTCATTAATAAATTATTAAACTTATCCTCGAAACGAAAATAAGAAAAATCACTTCCCCACACAGGATCTAGTCCAAAAAGACTGGCCATAGGACAAATAAAAAGGAGCAAAAAGCAGACAACGTTACTCCAGTTATTAAAGTTTTTATCTGAGAGATAAAGCAAAGTACCAAAACAATAGAAAATATAAAAACTGAGATTATAGTAGTCCGGAATAGTTATCTGGTAACTAATCATAAAGAAGAAAAGATAGATCCCCTTTGTTAGGTACTGTTTCTTTGTATCTAAGGGGTTAAGAACTTCATTTAAATAGGCCATCACCACGAACTCAAAAGCGAAAAATAAAAAAACACCCATGTACGAAGAAAGGTAATGATACCAATAAAGATAGTTCGGTCCTGACGAGGTGAAATTACCAAGGACAAAAAAACTCACAAAGCTAAATACTGAAATGACAATGGCCTCACCTTTAGGCCAAGTGAGAAGACGTTTAAGTAACTCTCTAAAAGTCGTGAATTCATAAAGGCGAATACTAAACCATTTAATCACGAAAAAAAGTGAAAAGAATTTGGAGATAGCAATGATTTCCCAAGTGTTGTTATGAAGCCAGCTTTCAACCACACTTATTTCATGGTCTAGTAAGAAATGAAAAAAAGCTCCCAGCGATGACATTAAAACAAAGATCGCTACATAGATAAGCTGGTAAACAAAGTAATACTTAATATGCTGTAACATTAAAGAACTTTTTTCTCAGGGCTCAGCCATTTAATCTGCATTTCAGGAGAAGGATATAAATTAATGTAGTTCTTATAAAGGTTATTCCCTTTAATAAATTCATTAATTTTACCGAGCAGTCGATAGTAGGTATTCCACAATTCTGGGTAAGCCTTAAGATAGGAATCCATCTTTTTTGTTATTTCAAATTGTTGTTGAAAAGAGTAACCCGTTTTCAAACTTTTATCATATTGAGCAAGCATTTCTTTTAAAAACCCTTGATCAACTTTCCCCTTGATGCCACTGCCCACTAATTCTTCAAACTTTTTAGTTTTTATACGAGAGCGGATCATGTCCCCTTCTGATCTAAAAAAATCTTCCAGGAGCAGAAGAGAGATTTCTAACTTCGATAAATCGAGTGAACGAATAAATGGTAATGAGATAAGATATGTATCTTCTTTATGGGCCCCCGGTAATATTCCTCGGTGAACACTCGGAGTATTTAAGACTAGAACTTTCATTTTCTTCTGATAGAAGCCCAGCTTTTCAAGTAGTTCTTTAAAACTAATATCAATACCGTATTCAGGCTTTTGATAGTCCCAATTAAGTAGCTGAGCATTCTTAACGAGAAAATACTCAGAAAGAAATCCCCACATATCTTCTTCTTGAGGATAGAGACTTCTTTGAGCATTAATTTTTGCTTTTTCTACTTTAAGCTTCTCTACTTCTTTTTTCTTATTTAAGGCCTGCTGCGAAAGACCATCTTCTTGGAGGACCTTTCTAATACTATTGAAATTGATCAGTTCGAGTTCTTTCTCTTCCTGAAGTTTTGTTTCATTAGAAAAAGCAATCAATGGAAAGATAAGACTAACGAACGCGAGTTTCGACTTGAATATATTGATCATATAGTCTTCCCCAATAATAAAGTTCAGATAAATCCAAGTTCAGTCCATCAAAAAAGTTTGGATATCTTCCTTGAAAACAATCAGGTCTCTTCTCGCTTAAAAATTCTTTTCGAATAAATCCACGATAATCCGCAACTTCAACATATGCCCAAGAAGGATTAATAACAACTTTCGATGACTCTATGACCTTAACAGGATGCGAGCACTGAATCGTAGTCAAGCTAGCAGATGTTTTTTCAGGAGACTGATGGACATGTCCAAGTATAGGAAGAAAATAAAATAGCCCTACTACTTTTTCATCAGTGGCCACATTTTGAGCAAATAATTGAGATGAAAAAAGAAGCAGTAGTAGGATGTATCTCATGCTTATACCTTCCATCTAAACTGGATCGTCTCCCAGTTATGACATTGTGGACATCTCCAGAAAATCTCATCAGAGTTATAACCACACTGAGAACAGTAGTGTCTTGTTAATGAACTATGAAGGTTATTAAGTAGTCCCTTCGTTTGCTGAAGAGCTTCATCCACTTTTCCAGTTTCAATTAAAAGTTTGATAAATTCAACTTTAAGCACTTCACTTTGCCCATGTCCCTTCATCCACTTATCTAGAAGTTCAAAGGCTGCATCTGTTCGATGCTGATCTTTAAGAAGCCTAATTTTTGAGAGAACAACTGACGGTGAGGCCATTAAGTCGATATCATTAAGCCCTAGGAAGTAGCTTTTTAATTTATCTAATCTTTCAAAATACATTTCTGCGTCTGCTGACTTCTTGTTGAATTGATCTAGCGAAACAAAAATAAAAGTCGCATACATCGGATGTTCTTTGAGGAGCTCGAGTAAAAGAGCATTAGCGTCCTCCATTTTCCCTAGTACGAGATAAAGACGAAGTCTCAAAATCTTAGCGGATACTGAAGGAGAGAATCTAAAAGCATCTTCTAACTCCTCCCAACAGGCCTTGTACTCACCTTTATTGAATAATGTTTTCGCTTTTTCTACGAGAATATGTGAAATCGTTTCTGATTGGTTTTCATGGCCAACTTTAGACAACATAATACGATAGTTGTAGGCCTGATCCCAATCTCCAATGTCTTCAAAAATTCGACAGAGTGCCATGATCACATCTTGTTGATCGCGGTTTATTTTTAAAACGTCTTTATAAGTTTCGATCGCTTTATCAATAAAACCACCCTTATCAAAATCTTGAGCAAGTTCTTTAAGGGCCAGAAGTCGAGTGCTCTCTGAGATGGAGTCTCGAGCGATAAGAGAGCGGTGGATACTGATGGCTTTTTCAATTTCTCCATTAGAGCGGAATAATCCACCTAGGGCGAAGTATGTTTCAATCGTTTCACGATTGAGATCAACCGCATTCAAAAATTCTTTAATCGCTAAATCTTTATTACCTTTAATAAGGTATTGTGAGGCGTTTAAGAAAATCTTTGATTGTGCCTCAAAAATAGAGTTTCTATATTTTTTAGACAGCTTTACACCTTTATCACGTTCAATGACATAGTGATAAATCAATACCAAGGTAAAGATAACTGCTACTATGGTGAGAACATTATTCTTGCCCCACTCTAAAAGCAGAATATAGTCCAAATCAAACTCCTATGGTTGATATAAATATGCAGGGCCAGCTTTCGTTTCAATCTTAGAGCTCATCGATTTTAAAAGTGTTGCCCCTTCCTCCAGGAACTCGGAGAAATTGAACTTCTTTTTTGCTGGCTTCATAAATCGAAGTGTAAACTCTCCAGGAAGCTCAAGCTCTTTGTGAATTTGTCTACCGGCCTCCCATAGGCCAGCTATTTCATCCACTAAACCGAAATCCTTAGCTTCTTTACCGTGAAAAATTTGTCCTTGAGCAAGCTCAACAATATCCTTTTGAAGCCTGTCCTTTCTGACGGCAACGATATCTTCAATAAACTGCGTATGAGTCCCCTTGACCATTTTTTGTAAGAAGTCTCTCTCTTCATCTGTCATCGGGCGAGCAGGATTTCCAATATCTTTATATCGACCTGCTTTGATCGTTTCTGTTCTATATTTCAAAAAATCATAAATCTGAGAAAGATCTGACATCTGCATAATAACGCCGATTGACCCAGTAAGAGTTCCCGCATTAGCATAAATTTTTCGGGCAGCGGCACCAATATAGTACCCCCCTGAAGCTGCGACATTAGCAAAGCTAGCATAGACAGGCTTTATCTGATCGATACGTCTCACTTCCTCATATATTTCCTGTGTAGGAGCGACTGCGCCCCCAGGAGAATCAATCCGTAAAATGATGGCCTTCACCGTTTTAGATTTCTCTGCTGCTAGAAGCATCTCTACAAATTTTTTGGATTCCATAATCGGTTCTTCAATTGGCACAACTGCAATCGGTGAAGAGCTACTTTCTAAAATGCCTTCAGCAGAACCAATGTCCTTAATTTGAGAAATACTAAAAAAAGCAAAGAATAAAAAAACAAAGAAAAGAACTGTGACGATAATAAAAATACTAACAATCCCTTTAGATCTTTCGCGACTCAAGATGGAACTCCTTCCGTAAGTTTCCTAAGATCTTGATTATAGCTATTTTTGCTGCAAAAGGAAAAGGTCTAATACTGCCCTAGCTCGGAACAATACTCTTCTCGTCGGGCTATCTCTTTCAAGAGATAGGGTGTAGCGCCGATCCAAGCATTTCTAAGGAGTCTTGCGTATTCCTGATTGTACTTTTGGGCCACTTCTGGTGACTGCACCACGATGAGAGTTTCATCATTGTTATAATTGGCCGAATCAGACCAATTTTGAGAACCAAAAATTGTAGTTTTTTGATCAACCACTGCAAACTTGTGATGAAGCATATCACCCGTTTCCAACCGAGGAATTCCACCCTCTTTAATCGGCTTTGACCAAGGATTATTATCGGCTTCATAAATACACTTATTAGGATCAAGTAAACTTAGCCCTAACATATCGAGTAGCTCAGAATAAGTCCTAAAAGCAAAATTATTTTCAATTAAAACACCAATGCCAACTCCACGCTCATGAGCGCGTTTCATCACGTTCCCTAACTGTTGATCAGAAAAAACAAAGAGAGCTGCATTGATACGAGACTGAGCTCTTGATAAGTACTTGGCCGCTAAACCATTAACCGTATAGTTCCAATGCATACGACGTGTTGTAGGTGAAAATTGAATCGTAACTTTCTGACCAGCTACAGTAACAGTCTGAGGACCTCGGTAAGTTTTTGCTTGACCGAAGTTGCGCCCCCAAAGTTGATCAAACTCTTGAGTAAATATTCTTGCAGCTCCAGGAGATTCTATGACCATTAAAGAGTTTGCATTACCCCTTGTATTTGGAGCTCGAAGGTCACCGTGAATACAGCTCATCGTAAAGTTTGCAGAACTGACAATCGTTTTTTTCCCATCAATCACAACAAACTTATGGTGCATCAATCCCGAACCTGCCGAACCATCCCAGGTATCGTCTATAAGCGGAACTTTCGCTTTTCTTAGCATGTAAATGGCATCTCTTGTCTCAAGCTCATGCTTCTCGAAACGGCCATTACCGTTAATATCTACTAACTGAGCAAGTGAAGAGAATGAAGACTCCCCAGTTTCCTCTAGCGCATCTCTTTGTTCAAGAGCATCGAAGTTATATGAGTTTTCTAAAACAATTCGAACATCAACCCCTGCACGATATTTTTCAACAAGTGCATGAGCAATTCCTGGAAGACGTATTTCTTGAACAGCTACGAAAATGGATTGGCGGGCAGAATTGATCTCATCGATGATAACTTGTTCAAGATTATCCCCGTACCGATAAGTCCCTCGAGGGTCGGTATAAGCCGCTTGTTGGTTATAATTGAAATAAGCTTGTATTTGCGCCCAGCTCGTTGAGCTAAATAGTATTAAATATAAGCTAAGCAACCAAAATTTCATCTAAAACCTTTGTCATTACCCGACTAGGATACTCCTAGTCTTGACCTCTAAAGTCACTTAAAAAGTTCTGACATTGGCTTAATTTAAAGAAAATTTATTTTTACTATAGAAAAAATTCAACTCTGAAGCCCCTTGAGCCGATAGGATATTTAGGAGTCCTAAAGAAAGGATATTTAATATGAAACATTTTTTAATTTTAAGCTTATTTATTTCTTTTGCAGCTTCGGCAGAGGCCAGACATCCAGTGATTCAAGAGTCACTGAGTGATGCTCAAAGTTTTCGTTTTGAAAGTGCCCAACCCGAAAAAGAAGCCGTTCGAGATGTTGCTGGAGAAAGCTTTAAACGTGGTCCTCAACATCGTGTAGAGAGAGATCTTTCTGCTCCGGAGCACTCTCCTAGCGAGTCGGGTTCTGAAGTGCAGTACTGGCAATACTCGGAATAACCACAGGACCTTCGTCCTTATTCCAAAGATTGACCTTATCATACTCACTTTTTAGCTGTCCGCATGCCGCAAGGATATCGCTTCCTTTAGTCGTGCGGATAGTACAAGTAAACCCTCTCTTAATCATCTGATCTAAAAACCACATGATTTTCTGTTCATTCGGACGCTTATATTTTGAACCTGGGAATTCGTTGAATGGAATTAGATTAATCTTAGATTCTTTAGAGTTAAGAAGCTCAGCAAGAGCAATAACATCTTCCATCGTATCATTCACACCATCTGCAAGGAGATACTCATAAGTAATACGGCGATGAGCTTTCAGAGGAATCTTTTTAATGGCCGTAAAGAGGCGTTCAAGGTCGTAAACTTTGTTAATCGGCATCATCTCTGTACGAACATCATTTCTCGCAGAATGAAGAGAGATAGCAAGATTAACTGGAGGGAAATCCAGAGCTAGTTTTTCGATAGCAGGAACAAGGCCTGAAGTTGAAAGGGTGATACGACGTTGACCAAGACCTAACCCTCTTTCATGGAGGAAAATTTCTGTGGCCCGTTTCATATTTTCGTAATTATGAAGAGGCTCTCCTTGTCCCATGTAAACAATGTTGGTTAATTTTTCTTCTGGGCCAACATTATCAAAAAGCCATTGTTGGACGGCCATATATTGGCCAACCACTTCTCCAGTTTTTAAGTGTCGCTTTAATCCTTGAGTAGCAGTATGACAAAATGTACATCCCACAGCACAGCCCACTTGGCTTGATACACAAAGAGTTAGACGATCCTTAGCAGGAATAGCGACAGCTTCAACTGTTTGCCCATCGTTCATCTTCACTAGAAATTTTCGGGTACCATCTTTTGAAAGTCCGTTCCAGACAATTTTGTTAAGTTCCACTGAATAATTATCTTCGATCAACGCCCGAGTTTTCTTGGCCACGTTTGACCAATTCTCTGGATTGAACTCCCACTTCTTATAAAGCCAATCAAAAATTTGAGTCGCTCCAAAAGCGGAAACGCCATTTTCTGTAAGGAGTTTTTTAAGGTCATTGTGACTAAGATCGAAGATAGATGGTTTCATTGGGGCAAAGTAGCCCTTCCCTTGAAATATTGCAACAACAAAGGAAATATTTACGGAGTCAACTAAAGGCTAAACCCTAGAAAAAACGAGAGAGGAAGTTCTTCTTTTTCTTACCTGCCCCTTCTCCTCTTATAACTTCCGCATAACCCAAGCAGATCTGACGGAAGGAATTCACGTCTTTTGCTCGATCAATGTCAATGTTTCTTCGGATGCCCCCGGCATTAATTGAA
>CAYWMU010000123.1:0-8034 GCA_964459395.1 uncultured Bacteriovorax sp. | reverse complement strand
TATATCGGAGTCAAATCAATTAGTTACATAACACATTGTGTCGTGGTATTTAAATCAACTATGGAAATTCTAAGCATTATTTTATTTATGATTGTTGGTCTCGTTATCCTCACCTATGGAGCAGATCTATTTGTTAACGGTGCTTCACAGATTGCCGTTCGTTTTAAGATTTCTCCTGTGGCCATTGGGCTCACTATTGTGGCCTTTGGAACCTCCGCTCCAGAGTTGGCAGTCAATATCATAGCCGTTATGGAAGGAACTCCAGATATTGCCCTCGGTAACGTTGTAGGATCAAATCTTTTTAACCTTGTTTTAATTCTGGGTCTCTGTGCCGTCATTATGCCTTTGAACTTCTCAAAGCAGCTCATCAATTTTGATCTGCCCTTGATGATTGTTTCAGCTCTTATGCTGTGGTTCTTTGGCCGTGACTTCAATATTGGACGTGTAGAAGCCGGTGTCTTTACTCTCTTAATTATTAGTTACACTCTATTACAATTTAAAATCTCCAGATCTAATCCACCTGCTGAAGCCGATATCGTCATCGAAGGTAAGGCCATTATGGATATTGGAAAACTCATTATTGGGCTGGGAATGCTCATTGGTGGGGCCAAGTCATTTGTAACAGGGGCCATTGATGGAGCGAGACTCTTGGGAGTGAGTGAAGCTGTCATCGGATTAACTATTGTTGCAGCAGGAACCTCTTTGCCAGAAGTGGCCACATCTGTTGTTGCAACGATTAGAGGTCAAAGAGATATTGCTATCGGTAACGTTGTTGGTTCAAATATCTTTAACATATTTGCTGTACTGGGCTTCTCAGGTCTTATGGCACCAAATGGACTTGTTGTTAACGAACATATTCAAAATGTAGATATTCCTGTAGTTATTGGAGTGAGTGTTCTTACCTTTATTTTTGCCTTTACGACTAAAAAACTTAATAGGCCTATGGGAGCTCTCTTCCTTTTTATTTACGTGGGCTACACTTACTACCTTATTCAAAAATAGTTTTTTTCCATGATAGTCTTATTAATTTAGGCTATCATGGATATATGACTCACTGGAACTACCTTCAAGATCATCATCATATTTCTCTAGTGGCACCGGCCTCTTCTGCTCCGGTCGATATCTTTGAGAAGACTCTTTCCTTAACTGAGAAAGATTTCCAGGTTGATTATCATCCCAAATTTAATTCTCCAGACCTCTATTTTGCCCAAAAGAAAGAGTTCCAGCTTCAAGACTTACTGTCTTCTTTGAGCTCTCCAAATCCTGTGATTTGGAGTCTTCGAGGTGGGTATGGAAGTATGAGATTAATCCCAGATTTAATGAAACTAAAAAAGCCCAAGCTTATAAAATGTTTTATTGGTTTTAGTGACAACACGGCCTTACACCTTTTCTTAAATCAAAAGTGGAATTGGCCAACACTTCATGGAATTAACTACTCAAGCATCCCCTATCACAGAAAAGAGTACCTTGAGCTTCTTAAAATCCTCCAAGGAAAAGTTAAAGAAAAAAGTTTTAAACTTAAACCACTCAATGATCCCGCTAAAGAAGCCTCATCAATAGAAGGGGTTATTGTTGGAGGAAATTTACGTATTATTCAAAGTTCTCTTGGAACGACTTGGCAGATCAAGACTAAAAACAAAATACTTTTCTTAGAAGATGTTGGTGAACGAGGCTATAGTCTCGATCGTATGTTTGAACAACTTTATCAAGCAAACATTATCAATAACCAAGTTAAGGCCATTGTTCTCGGCCCCTTTACGGAAGGACTCGAGAAGAATGGTAAAGACTTTACAGGCAAGGCCATTAAAAGATGGTCACAACTCTTAGAGATTCCATTTTATAGTAATCTTCCCTGTGGTCATGGGCCGCGCAATTTTACTCTCCCCTTCAATACTCCCACTCTTATTGAATCAGGTCGTCTCATGACTCAGTTTAATAATTAGAGTCAAAATCTTTGGAATATTTATAGTTATCAGTTATCACTTACCACTTCAAAATGCGTATTAGGTTAATAACCAAGGAGCACATATGAAGAAACTAATTGGACTTTTAAGTATTCTTTCGCTTTTCTCTCTTGCAGTAGCTTGTAACCAAGATCGCCAAGACGAAGAAGTAAGAGGTATGGAGACTACAACCGAAGAAAGAATAGATGATACAAATCTCCAAGGAGATGATCTTCAAGAATCTGATCAGAGAATGGAAGATAGTTTCCAGGAAGACTATGATCAAATGAATGAAGACACACAAGGATCAGAAGGCCGTGTTGAAGAAGGCGTAAATCCATAGTTGTCATGTCTCTTTAAACCTTAAGACTGGGTACAATCCAGTCTTAAGGTTTAATTGAGTCCCTCAATTTCTAATCCGCGCTTAAAATTGTCTGAGATAATTAAAAAAAGAGAGAGACTCAATGTCATACCTACAAGTACGCGGTTATTTTACCAATGTTAATGGACTATTCTATGCGACCATTCCAAGCCTTGATCTTTCTAAGATACATTCAAGTATAGATGGTGCCCTCGAAAGCATTTTAATATCTCTAAGAGAATACAATATTACCGCTCATCTCACTCTCATTGAGGGCAACGGATTTACTGTTGAGTCATCAGAAGGGCATTTAGAAGAACTGGTTATTCAAAAAAGATGTTCATAATCTTTGAGACGAGTCTGATAAATTCCTCTATAATCATTTTATGAAGAAGACAATTGCCCTCATTGCTCATGACAACTTAAAAAATTCAATGGTCGACTGGGTGATGGCCAACAAACACTATCTTGAAAAATTTAATCTATGGGCCACCGGTACTACTGGGAAGCGGATCAGTGAAGCAAGTGGACTTAATGTTCATTGTTTAAGGTCGGGACCACTTGGTGGAGACCAGCAGATCGGTGCAGGAATTGCAGAGAACAAAGTTGATGCGGTCATTTTCTTTTGGGATCCGTTAGCACCCCATCCCCATGATGTTGATGTCAAGGCCCTGTTAAGAATAGCAGTGGTTTACGATATTCCGATGGCCTGCAATAAGGCCAGTGCTGAACTCATGATTCGAAGTTTCAATTAAAGGCACAAAATATGCAATTCTCCCCTCTGCAACCGTTGGGGGGACACATGAAATTTATACTATTCTCTATTTTTATTCTTACATCATTTTCAGCAGTAGCAAATAACCCATCAAACTTTCCCGAAAACCATTCCGATGCGTTTCATAATTCCGCATTTGGAAGCGGTTCCGATGTAGTGGAGCAACAACGTCAAGAGGAAGAAGTAGAAGATATTCCTGAATGGGTTACTCCGGAAGTTACTCCCGAAATTCAGCGCCAAGAAGAAAAAGTTGAACCTGCCAGAGTCAATGAATGGCAAGAAAACAGTAAACGTGCCAAAGAAGGAGAAGGAGAGAGGTAATGAAACAACTTCTGTTCATTTCACTTTTATGCTTTGGAATAAGTCATGCCAATGAACCTCAGCAAGAATGGGAAGCCTTAGATCTTGAGGAAACCCATTTGCAAGAAATGGAGGAACAGCACCGCGAAGAGTTTGAAGATAAAGAAGGAGATCTTCAAATTCAGGCAGAAGAAGAGGAAATCCTTCCCCTTGAGTCAGAGGATTCAAGAAACTTTAATCCCGAAAATACCCCGGAGGAAGATTAATCTTCCTTCGGGCAATACTTCTTATTAACTTTACACATTCGATTAATGATCTGTTTGTTAAATTCTAAAACTTTGTCAGTGACATCGACGGCCTTCACAACAACGTTCAATCGTTTTCCATCTCTTAGAATCTCTAATTTTTGTTCGAGATCATGTTGAAAGTGATAGTAAAATTCAGAAAGGTTCTCAATACGATTACCTTCGAGTTTTAAAATGATATCCCCTTTTCTTAATGTCGAATTATCTTCACTTCGCTCAACAACAATGGCACCTAGTAAATCTTTGTATACGTATGAGAGATCTTTTGCACTGACGGCTTTAAATTCTCCTTCTGGTGCAAAGAATTTATCTCCACATAGATAAATGACACGAAGCTTGGGATACACAATTTTATCTTCCCAAGATTCAGCAAAGTAACTTCCGAACCCTACTCCAAGTGACCACCCACGGCGGTATGGGTAGTAACCGGTATTATAATAAGGGTAACTGCCAGATGTTTTAGTTACATTGCGTACTTTTGAATTATCTTCTGTTCCAATGAAGTAACTATGTTTTGGATGACACACTTCCGTTGCCCGGTACTGTGCCATAACAAGGGTATCCTTAGGTTTTGTATGAGAGTTTGAATGAAACTCTGTAAAATAAAGATCCCCCTTCTGAGAATCAACGTATCCTTCGCCTTTATTCTTTTTTTGGTATTCAGTTGCACTACTACACGAGAGGAGAAATAGAATAAAAAATAAATAACGCATGAAATACCTTAAAAAAGGAGAGGAATTAACCTCTCCTTTTAAAACTACTCTTCTTCAGCTTTACTCTCTTCTTTAAATTCTTCACGCTGCTCTTTATGTTCATCTTTTAACTCTTCTTTTTGAGCTTTCATATCAGAATAACATGCATCTAATGCTTCACGGTCTGAAGCACCTACAATACAGCTTCTAGAATCGTTCATAAGCTGAATTTTCTGATCCAGATGATCTAGCTTTTGCTGTTTAACATTTGAGAAATCTTGAGCGAAAGACGAGAAAGCAAACATTGATAAGATTGTTGTGAATAAGAATTTCATAGGCACTCTCCTTTAAAGTTACCTCATGAAGCGATGAGATTTACCCAGCCTCATAAGATCCTTCTCGTTGTCAGATAAATCCTTGGTCGAAAAATAAATCGCCAGAGGAAAGAGTGTCCAAAAGCTTAGAATAAATAGTGCTAATAAAATCTCAAGAGCTGACATACTCCCTCCTTAGATTGCATCTATTTTATTTTCTTCTGAATAGGAGTTTAAGCGTTTTAAGTTACCCTTACTTACTCGGTGAGATTTCTAAGTAGCCTAAAACACCTTCATCCGTAGAGGCGAAAATCCTCTTATTAGGATCTTGTGCTATTTGTCTGAAACGTAAATTTAGATTCTTAAATAGCTCTTGCTGTGAATCAATATTCATTGGATCCACTACTCTAATATGTTCTGCTGATAGATTGGCCAGAAAACATTTACCTTTGAGATTTTCATTCTCTCCAGAGTAACAATGAAGACCTGAAGGAGATATTGAAGGTACCCAAAACATCACAGGATCAATCATTCCTTTCTTAGATGTTGTTCCAATTTTAGGCCCCCAGTATTCGCGTCCACGTGTCACCTCAGGCCAGCCATAGTTTCCATCCTTTATGACTCTATTTAATTCATCTCCTCCTCGTGGTCCAAAATCAGTAGAATACAGTGCGCCCTCAAAGAAGCTAAGACCCTGTGGATTCCTATGTCCCAAACTCCAAGTTTCATGTTTACCATCCATACTCACTTTAATGATTTTGCCATTATGTCTTTTGGGATTCTGTGAATCGTTTCGTTCATTTCTATCGCCAACAGAAATAAAGAAAGCATTCTTATTTTCAAAGAGTATGCGACCGCCAAAGTGAATATCTTCATCTGTATCAGCATCGGCCACGAAAATGTCTTTGATATTAGCTAGCTTATTATCCCGAAGAACCGCCATCGCAACTGCGGTAGTGGCCCCCCTCTTTGCTTTTTTTGAATAACTAAAGACAACGGTGTTATTTGTAGAGAAATCAGGATGGAGTTTAATATCTAAATATCCACCTTGCCCGGCCACATGCACATCTTTAAGTGTTCCAAGAGGAAAGTGTTTTTTAGATTTACTATTATAAAGAAAGTAGCCTTTATCTCGGAGGGAATAAACGATTCTATCAGAATCAATAAAATCAAAACCCCAGATAACTCCGTCTGTTTTAAAAACTTGGTGCCACTGGGCCTTAAGGGATGCTTGAGAAGAGAAAGAAATAAGACAGAGGCATAAGAAGAAAAGTGATTTATAAGTTAAATATTTAGAAAACATTATCTTCTCCTAATGTGATTATTTATCTACAACTGTCAAAATTTTAGGCACCTAAGGCTAAAAAGACTAGAAAGGAATTTGAACAAATCATAAAAAAATAAGTATTTATATTCATTCTAAAGCTTCCTTTAGAATGGAACTCTAATTGCATAGAAACAAAAAATAAACATTGATCAACGATTAAGTGACGGCAACAAGTATATAAAAATTATAAGTTCCCGCCTTTTAGTCAAACTGTGGAGTAACATTGGCCCATCCACAACAAAGAGGAGTCTTCGTGAAAAAAATGAACCCTTCCATCCTGGCCCTTTGTGCGTTAGGAGTACTCTCCACCGCTTGTATAGAGAATTCTTCTCCTACCAAGCTCAAAAGAGTCGAGCTTAATTCATCTTCAGTAGATGCTCTCCTCGGTGATGAATACGTAGATATCAAAGTTCTTAATAAGAACGTTCTTTCACAAAAAAAATTAAATAATAAAATACTCAAACCTAATTCAAAGAAAGCGATTGAAGCTTTAGCAAAACTTCCTCAAGGGGTGGCCTCTGCTGAATCTATAGCTTCGTCAAATACGATAGAGCAAGAATCTCTTATTCTAGGCCTTCCTATTGGTCTCATCGGAGAACAAAACATTTTCGGTGGAGTTATCACTGACGTATCAGATAGAAATAATGAAGACCTGGGAATGCTTAAGCTGACAGACCTTTCGCCTATCCATGTTAAATCTGTCATTACCGGATTGAATTCAGGTAACCCTGCAGTCACTCTCATTGGATGTGCTAGTGATTGTTCTGAACTCTCTGAACAAGGGGCCTTAATTAGTTTTCCGATGGTCGGTTTTGATGAAGAAAGTATGACGATTCTTTTAGATATGTCTGCTGTCGGCCAAGAACTTGATTTAGTCTCAATGCTTGACCCGAATGGAGATTTTACTCGACTTCGTGCCATTGGATCTTCTACTACCAATGTTGAATATTCTCTCTCTACTCTAGTTTTCGATATTAAAACAGATATGGTTCCTGCTGACGGATCCGATAACTCAAAGATCACATCATTTAATGTTCGTTGGTACTTAAAATTAACCTCAGGTTTTAACCCTGCATTCGAAACGAGAAATCCAACTAAAGGTGTAGGTTTCTTTACCACCGAGCGTAGTGCGAAACCAAAAATTCAACGTTTCTCTGCAACTAATGATGGTTCTAGCGTTCATTACTACTTAAAGGGTGTGCCTGATAGACAAAAAAAGAATTTCTCAGGTTCTATCGATAACTGGAACAAAGAATTCCGTGAAGTTTTAGGCCGTGATCTTTTAACATATGAGTTTATCGATGTTGATGATCCACGCTATAATGAAATTATCGCTGGAGATATCCGTTACAATGTTATTGAATGGGATTTAAACCATAAAGCACCATATGCCGGACTAGGTCCATCTATCGCTAACCAGTACACAGGTGAGATTTTTTCTGCGAACGTTCTTGTTCAAGGTGAAATGACTGAAGAAATGTATGCTAGTTGGTACCGTGTTTCTGATCAAGTTCGCGAACGTCAAGCTCAAGGAAAAATCCAAGAGGCCCAAAAGCTTCTTAAAGATTTCAACTTAGAGGTGCAAAGTAAACTAGATAGTCTTTCAAAAAGAACTTTCAAGCTTAAGCTTGGTAAGAAGTTAGAAATGAGAGTTAACGCTCAAAGACCTGAACTTCAAGACCAGATTCCAAGAGTTTTTGAGCTTACACCTGAAGGTGTTAGTTACCAAGAATTCGTAGACCGCTATATGCATGACACTGTTGAGCACGAAATTGGTCACAACCTCGGTCTTCGTCACAACTTCAAAGGTACTCTTGGTGCAGTTGAAGGAGATGAGCGTGGTACTGCTTCTCGTTCTGTAATGGAATACCTCCCTAACCTCCATGTCATCAAGAGTGGTATCGGTGAGTATGATAGAATGGCACTCTCTTACGGGTACACAGGTGTCCTTCCTTACGAAACAAACTGGTTTTGTACAGATGAGCACCAAGTTCGTGAAGGTGCAAAACTGACAGAA